>DATEJC010000460.1:0-17024 GCA_035278345.1 Bradyrhizobium sp.
GCGGCCAAGCTCATAGGCGCTCGTGATGTTGAGCAAGGTCACTTCGCCGGTCTCGTCGTCCACCTCCACGTCGGCCACGAGGCAGGCGTGGGCAAAGGCGGTGTTGGGGTTCATCTCCCCGGTCTCCGGATCGACCGCGGAGAGTGGAATGAGAAATATGCCGCGCCCGGCGATCGTCTTGCCCTGCTTGAACTGCGCGGCCTGCGCGGTTGCCTTCACAGTGATCGAGCGGGAGGGGGCGCCGCGCACGTGGATATTGCCGCGTCCATCGGTGACGAGGTCGGCGGCGTTGACCTCGAGCTCCTCGGCGGCGGCTCCAAGCAGAACGCCGCGCGCCTCGCGCGCCGCGGCGATCACCGCGTTGCCCATGCGATGCGTGCCGCGCGATGCGAAGGAGCCCATGTCGTGCGGGCCGGTGTCGCTGTCGGCGGTGTCGACATAGACATCCTCGACGGGCACGCCGAGCGTTTCGGCCGCCACCTGTCGCGTGACCTGTTTCATGCCCTGGCCGAGATCGATCGCCGATAGCGCGACGGTGAACTTGCCATCGGGGTTGGAGTGGATCAGCGCCTGGCTGGGATCGCCGCCTAGATTCATGCCGATCGGATAGTTGATGGAGGCCATGCCGCGGCCTTTGTGCCGTGCCATCTCATCGCCTCCTTGTTCCGAATACCGACGAGAAGCGCATCGCGCCGTGCTGAGGTTGGCCGCCAGGAGCTGATGGTGCGGGCGGCGGCATGCCGGGCTGGCTCGCGGGAGCCGCTGGCGGCATCGGGGCAAGCGGCGCCGGAGCCTGAACCGCCGGCTGCGCCATCGGACGCGCCGTCTCATAGCGCGGCACGTTCGGCGCTGCAGGCCGCGCGTCGCGGCTGCCCTCCAGCTCCGGCTGCTTCGTCAGGGGGATGCGCATGGTGCCGGCCGGCAAGGTCTGCGTCGCGGGCCCGCTGCGCGTCTCGGGTCGGCCGATCTGGCCGCGTTGGTCGATAGGCGTGGCGGGGATTTGCCCGCGCTCGCCCTGTCCGCCGCCCTCGAGCGAGGATTGCCGCCTGGCGTTCTCGGAAATCGGCCAACGCGCCTTCTCCGCCGCCACCTGCACGCATTCGATCAGCGCTGTGTTCTTCGCCACGCGCCGGTGCGCTTTCATGTCGCCGTCGCGATAGGCGTTGAGGATACGGAATTCCATCGGATCCATGTTTACGGCATGGGCGAGCTTGTCCATTTGCACCTCGAGCGCAAAGTCGGCCGCCGTGATGCCGAAGCCGCGCATCGCCGTGGAGGGACAACGGTTGGTGTAGGAGACGTAGATGTCCGACGAGACATTCGGGATCCAGTAGGGGCCCGGAAGATGCGCCGTGCACTTGACGGCGGCATAGGAGGAGAGGCGGGTATAGGCACCCGCATCGAAATAGGAACGAACATGGCGCGCGATGATGCGTCCATCGCGCATCAGGCCGTCCTTGACGTAAACGCGCTCGGCCCCGCGCGGCGAGCCGTAGAGCATTTCCTCCTCGCGATCGAGCACGTAGCGCACGGGCCGGCCCGTCAGCATCGCGCCGAGGATCGCGAGCGGTTCGGTAAGCGAATCCACTTTGCCGCCGAATCCGCCGCCCACCGTGCCGCCGATGAAATGCAGCCGGTTCGACTCGAGATCGAGGATCTTGGCCGCGGTGCCCAGCGAGAAGAACAATCCTTGCGCGCAGGAATGCACGACAAAGCGGTTGTCCTGCTCCGGCGCGGCGATCGAGCCGTTGGTCTCCGTGGGAGCGTGCTCGATGGGGGAGGTCTGGTAGCGTTCCTCGATCACGATGTCAGCGGCGCCGAAGGCCTTTTCCGTGTCGCCGAAGCGCAGCTTCTGGTGATCGAACTTCTCGTGATATTCGAAATAATTGCGCGGGTAGGTGTCGTTGACAACGGGCGCGCCGGGCTTCAGCGCCTCCTCGACATCGAAGACAGCCGGCAGAACTTCATAGTCGATCCGCACCAGCTTGCGCGCTGCCATCGCGGCCGCTTCGCTCTCGGCGATCACGGCCACGACCGGCTCGCCCTTGTAGTGCACCTTGTCGACCGCAAGCGACGGCTCGTCGTCCTTGCCGAAATTGATCAGGCTGAGCAGCGTGTTCTTGTTCACGGGCACGTCTGCCGCCCGCAGAATGCGCTTCACGCCCGGTGCGCGCTCCGCCGCGCTGATATCGATAGAACGGATACGGGCATGGTGATGCGGGCTGCGCGCCACCTTCAAATGGAGGAGGCCTTCGAAGGCGTGATCGTCGAAGTAGCGCGAACGCCCCGTGACATGGCCGGGCATGTCCTGGCGCTGGATGCCCTTTCCGACGACGTTGAGATTGTCGTCGCGCTCGTTGGCAAAGTAGTCCTTCCGGATCTCGAGCATCTCGTTCTCCCTCAGGCGCGCTTTTGGTCACCTGCGCCGGCAGCGGCGAGAATGGCGTTGATGATCGGCTCATAACCGGTGCAGCGGCAGATATTGCCGGCAATCGCCTCGATCACTTCCTCGCGGCTCGGCCGTGGATTGCGGTCGAGGAGGGCGCGAGCCGCCATCAGCATGCCGGGCGTGCAGAAGCCGCATTGCGCGGCGAAATTGTCCATGAAGGCGACTTGCAACGGGTGCAGGTTTGGTCCGTCCGCCATGCCGGAAGCCGTTTCGACATGGCGGCCCTCGCAGGCTACCGCCAAAGTAAGGCAGGCCAGCTGCGGTTCGCCGTCGATCAGTACGGTGCAGACCCCGCACGTGCCTTGTCCGCAGCCATATTTCGGTGCGAACTCATTGAGCCCGCGTCGGAGGGTCATCAGCAGGTTGTCGGCGGCGTCGATGAAGGCGGCGCGATCGGAGCCATTGAGGCGAAACTGAACGGGTACTTTTGCCATGCGGGCTTCCTCAGCGTCCTTCGCCGATCAGCAGCCGCCCGAGGTGCACGGGCAGTACCTCGCGGCGATACCATTCGCTGGCAATCGCGTCGGTGGTGGGGTGGGTGCCTTCGAGAGCGGCGGCCTTCGCAGCCTGAATGCTCGTCGCATCGAGCGTCTTGCCTTCGAGCGCGCGCTCGACACCCCGAGCCCGCACGGCCGTTGGCGCCATCGCCCCGTAGGCGACGCGCGCCTGGCTGATACGCCCGCCGGAATTGGGCAGGTGGGTGGCGATGCTCATCACCGCGAGGCCCTTCGGCTTGACCCGGCTGATCTTGCGGAAGCGAAAGTCTGTCGGATTGTGCGGTTTCGCGAACTGCACGCCGGTGACGAGTCCGGAAGCGCCGCGTTCACGGGTGCTGAGAAACTCATCGAGCGCAATGGCGCGGGCGGAGCCGTAGCCCGACTGCACCATCACTTGGGCATCGAGCGCCAGCAGCGCAACGGTGAAATCTCCATAGGGCGACGGCGCAAACAGATTGCCGCCGATCGTCGCCATTTGCCGGATCGCCGGGCCGCCAACGGTGCGCGCGGCGGCGTGCAGATAGGCGAGATCGCGATTGTTCAACACCATCGCCATCGTGATGCCGGCGCCGAGTTCGACGCGCGCACCTGACGTATTCATCTGGCGAAAGGCAGGATCGGTGATCCGCAGCAGCGTCCCATCGAGCAGCCGCCCTTCGTTGACGTCCCGCATCACCAGCGTGCCGCCCGAAAGGAGCTTCGTCCGCTGATCGGAGCTGAGGATGCCGGCGGCTTCCGCCATGCTGGTAGCAACGCGTACGTCGAGCGGCATATCAGATGGCCTCCCTTTGCAGCTGGGGCAGCCGGCGGACGGCCTCCATGCCGGCGACATAGACCTCTTCCCCCACCATTTGGGCGAGTTCTTCCTCGCGTCCCGGCGGCGTGGTGAAACGGCTTTCCCAATGCCAGAAGCTGCGATTGCCGTCGGTCACCGGCAGCAGGCGTATGTGCGCGACGTAGTTGAAGAGGGGGATCGGCGTGTCTAGCAGGCAATAGCTGCAGGTCATCTCGAGATCGGACAGCGAGAGCAATTGTTCGCGCAACTCGTTGCCATCCCTCAGCGTGAAGCGGCGGACGCAGCCGACCCTGTCCACGGGATAGCCGCGCTCGATCAGGCTCGTGGCCACGATGGGGTGGTACTGGTCATGCGCATTGAAATCGCGCACGACGGCCCACAGCCGCTCCACCGGCACATCGATGATCGTGCTGCGAACGACCTTCGGCACATCAGCCTCCGAAGGCGCGCTTGAGCGCATCAAAGCCGCCCTGGAACACGCCGCCGCCGATGTTGGAAAGCAGCTCGCCCTCCTTGTCGGGCGCGCAATCGAAATCGGCCGACCACTCGATGAAGGTCCTGTCCTGATCGGTGATCGGGGTGAGCCGCAGGGTCGCCACGTAGTTGGTGAGCGGCATCGGTGAATCGAGGATCGAATAGGTGCAGAACCTGTCGAAGTCGGAGAGTCCAAGCAGCTGCTCGCGCAGACGGTCGCCGTTTCGAAGCGAGAAGTTGCGGATGCAGCCTACCTTGTCCGCGGGCTCGCCGTTCTCGATGCGGCTTTCGGCGATCGCCGGGTGCCAGTTCGACAGCCCGTTGAAATCGCGCACGCGGGCCCAGACCCGCGCGGCCGAGGCGTTGATAACGCTGGATGTGTAGACCCGGGCCATCGCCGCTTACTCCTTGGCCTTGCCGCCCGTGCCGCCGCCGCCCGTACCGCCGGGTTTGCTGTCCCTGGGTTTCGCGGCCGGCGCTTCCTTGCCGATACGCTGCATGTCGCTTGCCTCGCGGATCAGCCCGCCCATCTTGGCAAGGTTGCCGCCTTCGATGCCGATTTCCTTCAGCACCTCGTCGATCAGCGGCGCCTGCACGCGGTAGCGCAACGCACTTTCGATCACCTCGTCGGTGGGCGTGCGGGGGGCGGAGCCGCCGCCACCCGCGCCGGCCAGACCGTCCACATGCAGGATCCTGATGCCGTCGATCTTCTCCATCGGCTTGACGCTTTCGCGCACGATGCCCTCGATGCGGTCGAGCAGGCGACGACGGAACAGGCCGTAACGCGCGCCATCCGACAGCACGTTCTCGGCCTCGTAGAGCAGCTTCTGCGCTTCCGCTTCCACCGCACGGCGCACCTTGTCGGCCCCTGCGGCGATGCGGGTCTCTTCTGCCGTCTTCTCGGCGAGCGTCACTTCCACGGCCTTGCGGCGCTTGGCGCTTTCGCTCTCCTGCACGGTTTTCACAAGCTCTTCCGCCTCCACCGCCTTGGCGCGGGCCTGTTCGGCCTTTACCCGGGCCGCGGATTCCTCGAGCGACTTGGCATAGAGCGTGATGGCCTTTTCCATCACAGCGTTTTCCACGTCGCGCTCGCGCTCGATCTCGAGCTTGCGCAGGTCGCGCTGGCGCCCCACGCGGGCCTCGTCCAGACCGCGATCGGAAGAGATGCGCGCTCGCTCCACTTCCTCGTTGGAAGTAATCTGCGCTTCCTGCAGCGCCTGGGCGCGGGCGATCTCGAGTTGTTCGAGCGCACGCCGGCGCTCCACCCGCGCAGCCTCGAGGGTCTGCTCGCGGGCAATGTCGACCTTGTCGACTTCCTGCTTTGCGACGATTTCCGCCTGGCGCAGCGTCTTGTCGGCATCGGCGCGCTCCACCTTCTTGGCCGCGAGCGCTATGGCGCGCTCCTCCTCGGCGACCTCGATGGTCTTCTTCTGATCGATCTGCAGCATTTCGCGCGTCTTGGTGGAGGCGATGCGATCCTGCTCGAGCTTGAGCTCCGTAGCGATGCGCTGGCGTTCCACGTCGTCGCGTCTCTTGATTTCCTTGGCCTCGAGCGATGCCGCGCGCTGAATCTCCAGCTCTTTCGTTGAGAGTTCGGCCGCGATGCGTTCGGCGGCAAGCGCCTTCTCCTGGGCAATGCGCGCCGCTTCCGTGGACTCGCGCGCCGAAATCTCGGCGGCGTCCAGGGCCTTGTTGCGGGCGATCTGGAGGGCACGCACGCGCTCCTCCTGCGCGATTCGCGCCGACTCGATCGCTTCGCGGGCGGCAATATCCTCCTGTTCGAGCGTCCGGGTGCGCTCGATTTCGCGATTGCGAACTTCCTGCTCGCGGGCGATGCGCTCGGCATTTACCGATGCTTCCTGAAGGATGCGTGCCTTGTCGGTAGATTCTCGAGCGGCAATCTCTGCGGCCTCGATGACCTTCGCACGTTCGATTTCCTTCTGGCGGATATCGCGCTCGGAAGCGATGCGGGCGGCATTGATTGCCTGCTCATTCGAGATTCGCGCCTTCTCGACCAGTTCGCGCGCGGCGATTTCGGCTTCCTCCACCGCCCGCGTCCGCTCGATTTCCTTGTGGCGAATGTCACGTTCGGAGGCAATGCGCGCCTCGCTGATGGCGCGCTCGTTGGATATCCGCGCCTTCTCGATTTCCTCACGCGATTGGATCTGAGCCTGTTCAGCCTCGGTGTCGCGCGCGGCTCGCTCGCGTGCCACCTCAGCGCGTTGCATGGCGCGGCGAATTTCGATCTCGCGCTGCTGCTCAAGCCTCGCCGATTCGCTCTCCCGTTCGATATCGAGCGACTGGCGCTCGGCTTCGAGGTTGCGGGTGCGGATCTTGATCATCGCCTCCTGTTCGATGTCGTTCCTCAGTTTCCGCTTTTCCTCGATCTCTCCGATGATCCGCGTCAGACCTTCCGCATCGAAGCGGTTGGAAGGGTTGAAATATTGCAGGTCGGTCTGGTCGAGATTGGTGATGGCAACGCTTTCGAGCTCGAGGCCGTTCTGGTCGAAGGCCTCGACGGCCGAATCTTTCACCCGCTGCACGTAGGTGCCGCGCTTCTCGTGCATTTCCTCCATCGTCATCTCGGAGGCGATCGAACGCAGCGCCGAGACCAGCCTGCCGGAAAGCAGCGTGTTCAACTCATCGGGCTGAAGCGTACGCCGGCCAAGCGTCGCGGCCGCTACCGATACGGCCTCCCGTTGCGGGCGAACGCGGACATAGAATTCGGCATCGATGTCGACGCGCATCCGGTCGCGGGTGATGAGCGCCTCGTCGTTCGCGCGAGTCACGGCCATGCGGAGAACGTTCATGTTGACCGGTGTGACGTCATGGATGATCGGCAGCACGAAGGCGCCGCCATTGATCACCACCTTTTCGCCGAACAGACCGGTGCGGACGAACGACACCTCCTTCGAGGAGCGGCGATAGAGCCAGTTCACCAGGTAGACAATGATCGCAATAACGATCACCGCCACGATGAGCCAGAGAATGAGGGTTCCGATCAATTGCCCCGTCATGTCACGTTCCTCCCGTTCGCCGACCCTGCGGGGCGGCGCTTGAACGGCGGGTTGCCCCAGCCGGGTTGTCGTCCGTGCCGCCCTTGCGGCCGATCGTCTTGAATGCGCGCGTCTGATCGCGGATCGCGACTTCCACCGGCAAACGCTCCATCGAGGAGGCGCCATAGAAGCCGTGGCAATGCCGCGTATTCTTCATGATGAAGTCGGCATCCGGAGGCTCGGCCACCGGGCCGCCGTGCACGAGAATGATGGTCTCCGGATTGACCGAGAGCGCCGCCTCGGCCCAGCTGTCGACGAGCGCGGGGCAATTGGCAAGCTTAAGCGCCGTTTCCGCTCCGATCGAGCCGCCGGTCGTGAGGCCCATATGGCAGACGATGATGTCCGCTCCGGCCCCGGCCATGGCGGCCGCATCCTTCTCCGAGAAAACATAGGGCGTGGTGAGCAGTCCCTTTTGCCTCGCGAGCGCCACCATCTCCACCTCGAGGCCGTAACCCATGCCGGTCTCTTCGAGGTTCTGTCGGAAGACGCCGTCGATCAACCCGACGGTGGGGAAGTTCTGTACGCCGGAGAAACCGATCCGCTTCACGTCGTCGAGAAAGACATCCATGGAGCGGAAGGGATCGGTGCCGCAGACCCCTGCGATGACAGGCGTATGCTTCACTACCGGCAGCACTTCGCGCGCCATGTCCATCACGATCGCATTGGCATCCCCATAGGGCATCAGCCCCGAAAGCGAGCCGCGACCGGCCATGCGGAAGCGGCCTGAACTGTAGATGACGATGAGGTCGATCCCGCCGGCTTCCTCGCATTTGGCGGAAAGGCCCGTGCCGGCGCCGCCGCCGACGATCGGCTCGCCGCGGGCGATCATGGCGCGATAGCGTGCGAGAAGGTCGGGTCGGGAGAAGCTAGGCATAGTCAGCTCCTTCCGGATGCGCCGCGGGCGCGGCTCTGGTGCAAGGCCCGGAAATGCTGGACCAAGGCGGCCGCAAAAGGCGGGCTGTTGATGTGGTGCGGAAGCCGGATGATCTGCCGGTTGGCCGTCACCTGCACCGCTTCGGTGATGGCGCCGAACAGGGCGGCATCGGCTTCCGGATCCCAAAACGGATGTCCCGGCGCATCCAGTGCGGAAACGCCGCCTTCCGGCAGCAGAAAACGCACCGGGCCTTCCATGCGGTTGAGCTTTGCGCCGATCCAGCGCCCCATCCGCCGGTTCTCCTCCTCCGTGGTGCGCATCAGTGTGACCTGCGGATTGTGCGGATAGAGGGTACGGTTGCCGTAGCGCGCCGGCACGGTGTCAGGAGCAGCGAAGTTCACCATGTCGAGCGCTCCGACCGAGCCGACATAGGGAATCCGCGTGCGGATGATCGCGCCAAAGCGGTCTTCCGTGGCCGGCAGAATGCCGCCCATCATCATGTCGCAGATCTCGGTTGTCGAAACGTCGATCACGCCCGGCATCAGGCCGGAATCGACCAACTTCTCCATCGACCTTCCGCCCATGCCGGTGGCGTGGAAGACCAGCGGCTCCCAATCCTTTTCGATCAGCTTGACGACCTGCTGCACGCAGGGTGTCGTGACGCCGAACATGGTCAGGCCGACGAGCGGCCGGTCGGCGGCAACGCGCCGGCCGGGATTCGGCGCGCTTTGTTCGATCCAGCTGCGCGCCATCGCCGCCATGGCATGCGCGCCGTTGCCGAGCACCGCACGGGAGAGGCGGTTGAGCCCCTGGATGTCGGTGACGGAATGCATCATCGTGACGTCGGTCGGTCCGACATAGGCCGCGACATTGCCTGCCGCCATGGTCGAGATCATGATCTTCGGCACGCCGACCGGCAGCATTTGCATTCCGGCCGTCGCGATCGCCGTGTTGCCGGAGCCGCCTGCGGAAATGATGCCGGCAACGTTCTGCTGTTTGCTGATCCAGGCGCGGAACGCCTCCGTCATCGCGGCCACCGCCGTGCCACGATCGCGCGAGGCAATGCCGGTGGAGCCCATCGGGGAGGCGAGGGCGACTTCCTGCGCCGAAACATCGGCGCTTTGATTGCGGCCGACGGTGGACAGGTCGACAAGCCGCGTGCGAAGCCCTGCAGCCTTGATGATGTCGCGGATGTAGCGCAGCTCCTCGCCCTTGGTGTCGAGCGTGCCGGCAATGATGACGTGCGGCTCCTGCGGGGCGCGCGCGGCAAGCGGCGAAATATCGCCGACGCGCCGGCCATCGATCGCTGCAAGGGTAGGGCGCGAAACGGTTCGCGCCGCAGCCTCGATCCGCGCTGCGGGGACGTCCTGCGACCAGCGTGTCGGCAGCACGGGATTGGCGTTGTAGATCCGCGCCAGTCCTTGCGCCACGCCCCCTGCTGGCTTGCGCAGGGCCGGAGTTTCCGGCGCATCGCCAGCTTCGATTTCATCGTGGCTATGCCGGCCAACCCCGAGCATCCGCTGCTGCAGGTCGCGATCGGCCGCGAGCGTCTGCGAGGCGATGACGCGATGGATCCGCCCATTGACCATGATGGCCACGGGATCGGACATCTGGGTTGCAACGCCGATATTCTGCTCGATGACGAGGATCGAGACGTCGCCCTCGTCGGCGAGCCGCACCAGCGTCTCCTCGACTTGCGTGACGATGACGGGAGCAAGGCCTTCGGTCGGCTCATCCATGATGAGCAGGCGCGGATTCATCAGCAGCGCCCGGCTGATCGCCAGCATCTGCTGTTCGCCTCCGGAGAGCTGGCCGCCGCCATTGCGCTTCCGCTCGGCGAGACGCGGGAACATTTCGTAGATGCGTTCCGGCGTCCAGTTGCCCTTGCCTGTGGACATCAGGCGCAGGTGCTCGTCCACCGTCAGCGATCGCCACAGGCGGCGTCCCTGCGGCACATAGCCGATCCCCATCCGCGCAATCTCGGCCGGCGAGCGCCCGATCAGTTCCTCGCCCATGAAGCGGATCGATCCGGAAGACGCCCGGACCAGCCCCATGATGGCCTTGCACATAGTGGTCTTGCCCATGCCATTCCGCCCGACGACGGAAAGCACGCCCGAGTGAAGCGAGAGATCGACTCCTTGAAGAGCGTGGCTTCTCCCGTAAAAGACATTCACGCCTTGCAGCTGGAGGACCGGTGCGGACGAAGCCGCCGGGCGGGGAAGACGTTCAGCCATGCCCGCCTCCGAGATAAAGTTCCTGAACCTCCGGATCGTCTTCGATTTCCTCAGGCCGCCCTTCCTTGAAGATGCGTCCGTTGTGCATCATCGTGACGCTTTCGACGACGCGCAGGGCGACATCCATATCGTGCTCGATGATGATGTAGCCGATATGGTTCGGCAGCGAAGTAAGGATGTGGATCAGGTCACTTCTCTCGGCGGGCGAGAGCCCGGCTGCCGGTTCGTCGAACAGAACGAAGCGTGGCGCGCCGGAGAGTGCGAGCGCGATCTCTAGCTGCCGCTGCTGGCCGTAGGCCAGTTCACCGACCAGCCGGTCCTTCTCGCCGGTCAGATGCACGGCCTCCATCAGCATCTCCGCTGCATGCACCAGTGCATCGTCGGGGCGGGGCCGGATCAGCGAGAAGCGATTGCGCGAAACGCCGCGGCAGGCGAGATAGACGTTGTCCATCACGCTCAGGCCGGTGAACAGCGAGGATATCTGGTAGGTGCGGCGCAAGCCGCGGCGAATGCGCTCGTGCGGCGGGAACACCGTCACGTCCTCGCCGAAGAACCGGATCAATCCCGCAGTCGGCAGGAAATCCCCCGTAATGCAGTTGAACAGCGTAGTCTTGCCTGCGCCATTCGAGCCGAGCACCGCTCGCCGCTCGCCCGGCTTTACCGAAAGCGTCACGTCCGAGATAGCGGCCAACGCACCGAACATCTTGGTGATGCCGCGCAGCTCCAGCGCGTTGCCGGAGCTGCTGCTGCCAGACCCGAGGAGGTTCATCTGGGCGGGTGCGACGGGCGCGTTCATGTCCCGCCTCCCGTCATGGCGGCGTTGCGGGCGGCAACGCGTGCGCGCCAGCGGTCCCACAGGCCGAGCACGCCATCCGGCGAGAACAGCACGATCGCCAGGAAGCCGATCCCAATGATGAGCTTGAAACGGTCCGCCGAAAATCCGAAGAAGTCGAGAATGTCGGCCGAGAACACTTGCAGCAGCACGTAGATGAAAGCGCCGATGAAGGGGCCAAGCGGGCGGCGCATCCCGCCGACCACCGCGACCACGAGGATGTCGATCGCGGATGAAATGCCGATCGTGCCCGGCGCGATCTGCGCATTCTGCCAGACCAGGAGAATGCCGCCTGCGGAGGCGAAAACACTCGCAAGGGTGTAGGCTGCCACGCGATGGGCGGTGACGTGGAAACCCAGTGCAGCCATGCGACGCGGGTTGTCGCGCACGCCCTGAAGCGCGAGTCCGAAGGGAGAGCGCTCGATATAGACGACCGCACCGTAACCGAGCGCGGCGCTGCCGAGCGTGAGATAGTAGAACGCCACGGGCTCGCGCCAGTTCACGCCGAAAAGCTGTGGCGGCAACACGAGATTGAAGCCGGAATAGCCGTTGAAGACTGAGTAGTTCTGTCGTGTGAAATAGAAGAAGGCCGCCGCGATCGCGAGCGTGATCATAATCGTGTAGATGCCTTCCGTGCGGACGGCGAGCGCACCCGAGATCGTTGCGAACAGCGCTGCGATCAGGAAGGCGGCGGGAAGCACGATCCACCAGGACAGGCCGAGGCTGAGATTGAGCACGCCGGATGGCCCGAGGATCGCGACCATGTAGCCGGCCATCCCGGCAATCGACATCTGCAGCAGGCTGACCATGCCGCCATAGCCGGCGAGGAACATCAGGCTGAGCCCGATCATGCCCAGAATGAAGGTCCAGCCCATTACCTGGAATAGCCAGAAATTATTGGCCACGAGCGGCAGGAACAGCAGGATCACCCCGGCGACCCACCAGCGCGTGGGGATGCGCTCGAACCAAATTCGCTGTTCGGCGCGTTCGGCGAGGCGAGGGGCGTGATCAGCTACCGACATGGCCTATCGCCTCGTGCCCAGAAGGCCTTGCGGGCGAAACGCCAGCACCGCCGCCATGATGAGGAAGGTGAAGACCACCGAATAGGTCGGCGCGTAGACAAAACCCATCTGCTCGGCCACCCCGATGATCAGCGCGCCCAGCGCCGCACCGACGATCGATCCCATCCCCCCGACGATGACAACCACGAGGCTTGCCAGCAGGAAGCGCGTATCCTCGCCCGGAGACAGTGACTGGAACGTGCCGCCGATGATGCCGGCGACGCCGGCGAGCCCGGCGCCGAAACCGAACACCACCAGAAACACCAGCTGAATGCGCACGCCGGAAGCCGCCAGCATCTCGCGATCGTCGACGCCCGCTCGGATCAACGTACCCAGCGCGGTGCGGTTCAGAACCAGCCACATCGCGATGCCGATCACGATCGCAGCGACCAGTATCCAGACTCGCACGGACGGGTAGCGCAGCCAGGTGACCGCGCCGGTCTCGGCGTTGAAGTTGCTCACCAGCGGCAACTCCATCGGACCCTGCAGGAATTGCGGCGCGAGGATCGAATAGGATTGACCGCCCCACCACCAGAGCATGAGATCGGCAAACACGATCGAAAGGCCGATGCTGACCAGCGTCTGGCGCAGTTCCTCGCCTTCCATTCTCGAGAAGATGAAGTGCTGCATTAAAAGCCCGATCAGCGCCACGACGACGAACACAATCGGAAATGCCAGCAGCCACGAACCCGAGGCGGTCGCGATCTCGTAGCCGAAATATCCGCCGATCATGAACAGCGAGCCGTGCGCGAGATTGACGATGCGCATCAGGCCGAAAATCAGGGTGAAGCCAGCCGCCACCAGGAAGTAGAGCGCGCCAAGCGTGACCCCGCCCAGGAGTGCATTCAGGAAGATCTGCTTGCGGCCCCAGCTCGCCGCCAGTTCCGGCGGCCAGGGCGCCAGCACGAGCCACAAGAACGCCGCGACGACGACGAGGATGATGAGGCTCCAAAACGGATATCGCGTGATGAAACTATTCATCTCAGGGCGGCTCGGCAGCTTCCAGCGGCGGACCTTCGCCACCGTTGGAACCAAGGCTAGATCGGCGTTTCCGGCCTGTCTTTTCCGAACGTCTTTTCTTTATCCCGAACGTCTCTTTGGGTGCGGTGCGGTACGGCACCCCGTTCCCTTCAGTGCGGGAGGCCCGCCACGCTGCGGCGATAGGCGCTCGGCGGTACGACGCCATTAGCGATGAAGAACCGCGAGAAGCTCGCCGGGGTCGCAAAGCCCAGGTCGAGGCCGATCTCGGACACCGTCTCCACGCCCTTGGCCAACCGCTCGATGGCGCACTCCATGCGTAGGGCGTTGCGGAAAATCGTGGGCGGCAGCCCCATCTGCTCGCGAAACAGCTTGAAGAAATGCGGGCGCGAAAGGCCGGAGCTCCGCGAAATCTCCGCAAGGTCAACGGGTTCGCCAAGCCTCTCGCTCAAGAGGTTGATCGCGCGCCGCAGGCGGAAATCACGCAATACGGAGCATGGAGCGGCCGGCCGGTCGCCGGCGCTCGTCCATTGCCAGGTTTGATCGAAAGCCGCCTGGGTGAGGGCACCGAGCCGGTCTTCGAACGAGCCGTCGCTGCCGCCATGGACTGCAAGAAGCCGCGCGGTTTCCGACGCAAGCCGGGTGATGTGGTCGCTCATTTCGACGGCCGGCCTGCCGAAGCGCAGGATTTCGAACGCCGTGTGGCTGGCATCGGCGAACCAGCCCGGGCGGATATAGAGGACGAGCGTCAGCGTCGGTTCGCGCCGGTCGATCGGCGAGAAGAAGTGGGGTTGCCACGGACTGATGGCTGTCGCGTGCGCAGGCGAAAGCGGCAGGGGGTTGCCGTCGATGACGACGTTGGCGGGCGGGCCGCTGACGTGGAAGATCAGATGGCCTTCGCGATGGGCGTGCGGCGCCATCGCCCGATCCAGCGCGTAAAGACATGCGCGTCCGAACGCACCATGTGCGACCGCGTGCGCCGTACTCATCGGTTTCCTCCCCGCCCATCTTTGTGCGCGGTAACGATCAAATCTATAAGGAGCCAAGGTTGTGGCAACAGGCAAATCGCCCCGGCCGCCGCGTCACATTTGCCCCGCACCGGGTGTTTCCTGTTCGTACTCACCACGCGGCCTCGAGGATGCGACGGCAGTCGCCGGGGGTTAGCCGTCTGGGATTCGCAAGGGCTCCGGGGTCGTTCGCCGCCATCTCGGCAAACCGGTCGAACCGGGACGGATCGATCCCGATCTCGCGCAGGGAAGTCGGCATGCCGATGGCGCGGGCAAAAACGCCGAATTCGGTGCTGAAGCTTGGCTCCCGCGTGGCCGTGGCGAACGCTTCAGCCAGGGTGGCGTATCGATCGCCGACGGCTTCGGTGTTGAAGTCGGCCATGGCCGCCATCAATGGCGCATGAAGATCACCATGCAGCACGCCCGGGCCGAGTTCGGCCTTGATCGGATGCGCGAGCGCATCGACCCCGCCGACCGCTTTTTCCAGCGCGAGCCCGGCCGTCAATGCCGCTGCCATCAACTCGCGCTGCGCTTCCCGATTGCCGGGCGAAGCGAGCGCCATGGGTAGCCAGTGCGTGAGCCGCTTGGCGCCCTCCAGTGCGAGCGCATCCGCCGGCGGGTGGTAGATGGGGCTGGCATAGGCCTCGATAGCGCGAACCAGCACCTCCATGGCAGACGCTGCAAGGTGATGGGAGGGGAATCCCTCGAGCACCGTCGGATCGGCGATGACGCGGTCGGGGCGAGGGCAGCTGACCGGCTCGCGTTGTCCCACGCGCACCCGCCGCGCCAACCCGAAATCGCAAAGGCCGGCTGGAACGGCGATCAGCGAAAGCCGTTCGCCGCGACGCAGCGCATGCTCGGCGACAAGTCGCGCGTGACCCAATGCAGCAGATCCACCCACGGCGATGAGCGTCGTTGTCCTGATGTCGCTCAAGGCGTCCAGGATCCGCGATGTCGCGTCTCCAGCAGACGTCGCTTGACCGACCCTCGCCAGACTGAGCGTCGTTTGGTCAAGCGACTCCTGCACGCGCGTACAAACGGCCGCGCTTGCTGGCTCGTCGTCGACGAGCGCCAGCGCGGAAGGGAGCGGGCCCATTTCCTCCGGAAGCGCGTCCTCAATCGCAGCTTCCGCGAAATGTGTGCGTGTCAGGTAGCCGATCAAGGTCATCGGAGATGCTCTTGGCGCGCGGCAGCGTGGAATCCGCGCATGGCGGATTCCCCAAGGAGAGAGCGGCCGGCTCAGGGCGCCGGCCGCCTCGACGCAGCCGGTTCGCTCAGCCGCCCGCGCGCAGCTTCGGGCAGTCAACCACGGTGCGCGACGGCAACCCGAGCGCCTTGAACTGATCCGCCGTCATGCCGAGCGTCTGGTTCACGTTCTCGGTCTTGGCGACCATCTTGCTCGTCATGTTGCCGTCCGGCCCATCCACCACTTCGTTGACGAACACGGTGCCGGTCGCCTGACGGTTTTCGTTCAGCGTGATCTTGCCAACGGGACTGGCGAGCTCGAGCTTGTTCAGCGCCGTCTTGAATTTCGCCTGTCCGCCCGAGAGATCGCCGCCGGCGGCTTCGAGCCCTTTGATCGCTGCGAGCGTGGCGACGTAGTAGCCAAGGCCGAACAGCGAAGGCGAGGGGAGGCGTTTGTCGGCGGGGAAGCTGTCCTGATAGAGCTTCACGTACGAAGTCCAGGCCGGGTCGGTATCGTCAGCGGCAAAGGGCCCCGAGGTAGGCGTGCCCTTCAGCACGTCCTTTGCCTTGCCCTTCGCCGTCAGAACCGTCTGATCGGCCATGATGGTGCCGCCGATCAGCTTCGTCTTTTCACCGGCTTGCTGATACTGGTTGAGGAAGTTGATCGCATCCGTACCGCCGAGGCCCAGATAGATCGCATCCACGTTGTCCGGCAGCTGCGCGATGATGCCGCCGAAATCCGACTGGCCGAGCGGCTGCCAGAAGCGCTGCACGATGTCGCCGCCGGATTTGCAGAAGTCGACCGCAAAGCCCATGAAGTTGGTGTAGCCGAACGAGTAATCGGCCGCGATCGTCGCCACCTTTTTCCAGTTCTTCTTCTTCACGACGTAGCTGCCGAGACCGTAACCCCATTGCGAGCCGTCGAGATTGAAGCGGTAGAAGTTCGGCGCGGGATCGACCCAGGTTGTCTCGAGCGCGCCGGAAATGCCGTTGATAACCACCTTGTCCGGGATGGTCTTGGCGAAATCGCGCATGGCAATGCCTTCCGAGCCGGAAAGCGGCCCGATGATGAAGTCGACGTTGTCCTGTTCGACAAGCTTGCGGGCCATGCGGACCGTGGTGTCGGGCTTAGTGTCCGTCGGAGCAACGACGGTCTCGACCTTCTTGCCGGCGATAGTGCCGTTCACCTGCTTGAGAGCCAGCTCGACGTTGCGGACACCGTCCGCGCCGCCAGTTGCGAATGCGCCTTCCAGCGCGACCAGAATGCCGATCTTGATGGTCCCGCTCTGGGCGAGAGCTGAGCCGGGCAGTAAAAGGGCGGCCGCAGCGGCCGCGCAAAGCAGTGACTTGCGCATTGTTGTTCCTCCCTCTGACGCGGACGGGAGAATCCGGTCTCACGCCGGACCTTCCCCATGCGCGCTCCTAGTGCGACCCTTCGGCCGCGCCTTCCGCGAAAGGTGCAGCCAAAAGCAGGAACCGCCCATATCCAAGCGTCTCATTTTCGCGGGCGCTGTCACACCGGAGAGCGCGCGCATGCCGCGCGCGCCTTCGCGCCGCAAGGCGCAGAGGAGATCGCAGAAC
>DATEJC010000461.1:0-2047 GCA_035278345.1 Bradyrhizobium sp.
GCCCGCGCAAGGAAGCACGCGAAGGCAGGGCGGCGGCGACCGCGTATTGCGCCAGCCCCCGGATCGGCACGGCCTACTGCGCCAGCCCGCGCAAGGAAGCACGCATAGATAAGGTGGCGGCGACCGCGTATTGCGCCAGCCCCCGGATCGGCACGGCCTACTGCGCCAGCCCGCGGGTCGAGACGCAGCCCGGTCGCAGTGAAGCGGCCACCGCCTGAACGCCAGTGATCGGCGGGGGCCCGCCACACGCCACCTTTCAATTCCTGCAACATGCCTGCCCGCTCCGGTTTCCGGAGCGGGCTTTTTGTTGTGCAAAGGAGTTTGCGCGCCACTCGACACAAGTTTTGCAACAAATTAACATTGCATATCCAGCCGTGCTGGAACACATTCTTTAGGAAGCGTATTTGATGGCGACGACGCTGAAAGACACATTTTCCGTAACCCGGTTCTCGTTCTGGGCCGGAGCATTGCTGTCTTCGCTCGTCGGCGCGTTGCTGTATCTGTTCACGGCACGCTCCATCGAAAGCGACGCCGAAGCCCGTTTCATCAGCCATGCCAGGCATGCGCAAAGCGTCATCACGGTCCGCGTGAAATCGTATACGGACCTGTTGCGCGCCACGGGCAGCATGATCCAGAGTTCCGACGTCCTGACACACCAGGGCTTCCATGAATTCGTGACCGGACTGGACCTGGCCCGGAGCTTCCCGGCGGTCGACTACATCAATTACGCGGTCCAGGTGCCGCATGAGCGGCGCGACGCATTCGTTGCCGCACTGCGCACAGACGTGTCGCACATCTTTGGCAAGCCGGTCGACCTGGACATCATGCCGCCCGGCATCCGGCCGTCGTACCTGGTCGTCGCCTTCGTCGAACCTGCGCCGCCGGGCGCCCACTACTATGCGATCGACCTGAAAGCCAACCGCTATTTCGGGAACTTGCTGCTGCAAGAGCGCGATAGCGGCATGATTTTTTCGACCGGTACGCCGATCCCGATGTTGTCGCGTCCGAACAATATCTATGTCGGAATGCGTATGCCGGTCTACCGCAAGGGCCTGGCGCTGCGCACGGTCGACCAGCGCCGCGAGGCCTACACGGGTTCGCTCGGCATCGCGTTCAGTATCCCCAAACTGCTGAATGGCGTCATGGACGAAGTTCCAGTCGCGAACCTGCGCATGACGCTGTACGACGTCGGCCCCGGCATCGACGCCCGCGGCCAACCCACGGTATCGAAGCCGCTCGCGTTGTTCGACAGCCGCGGCACGCGCGCCGAGCCGACGCCGGCGCTCGACGTCGGCGATGACGTCTTCACGACCAGCCTGCCGCTCGATTTCAACGGGCGTCCGTGGAAAACGACGTTCAGCGCCCCCAGGGCCGCGCTGTACACGGAATTCGACACCTATTATCCGAAGCTCATGATGGCCTTCGGCTTCCTCGGCTCGATCCTGCTCTATGCCCTGCTGCACACGCTCACGTCGTCGCGCCGCGCCGCCCTCGAGCTGGCGCGGGAGATGACGAGCGAGCTGCGCGAAAGCCAGGCCAGGCTGCAGTTGTCGCACCAGAAGCTCAGGCGTCTCGCCGACCATGCGTACCAGATCAAGGAAATGGAGCGCAAGCGCATCGCGCGCGAGATCCACGACGACCTCGGCCAGAGCCTGCTCGCCCTGCGCATCGAAGCCGAATTGCTGGCGGGACGCACGCAGGGCACGCATAACCACCTGAACACGCGCGCCCGTTCCACGCTGCAGCAGATCGATACGACCATCAGGAGCGTGCGCCAGATCATCAACGACCTGCGTCCGACCGTGCTCGACCTGGGCCTGTCCGCGGACGTCGAATGGCAGGTCAACCAGTTCCAGCGCCGCACCGGCATCCAGTGCGACATCCAGGACGACCACGGCGAGATCGCCCTGCCCGATCATTGCGCGACAGCCTTTTTCAGCATCCTGCAGGAATCGCTCACGAACATCGTCCGGCACGCCAACGCGACGCGGGTGAAAGTGGAGCTGCGCCTGAACGGCGACTGGCTGTCGCTGACGGTCACCGACAA
>DATEJC010000462.1:0-3799 GCA_035278345.1 Bradyrhizobium sp.
GCCTCCGGCGCCAAGGTCGCGATCTGGGATCACGACCACGCGCTGGCGGAGAAAACCGCGAAAGCGATTGGGCCTGCCGTCACTGCGATCCAGGTCGATGTCGCCGATCCCGGCGCCGTCGAAAAGGCGCGCGAGGCGACACTCGCCGCATTCGGCAAGATCGACATCCTCGTCAACAATGCCGGCATTGCCGGCGTCAACAAGACGGTGTGGGAAACCGATCTCGACGAATGGCGCAAGGTGCTGCGCATCAATCTCGACGGCCCGTTCATCTGCTGCAAGTCGATCGTGCCCACGATGCTGAAACAGAAGTATGGCCGCATCGTCAACATCGCCTCCATCGCCGGCAAGGAAGGCAATCCGAATGCCGCCCACTATTCCGCATCGAAAGCCGGGCTGATCGCGCTGACGAAGTCGCTCGGCAAGGAGCTCGCCGCCCACGACATCCTGGTCAACGCGGTGACGCCGGCCGCGGCGAAGACCGCGATCTTCGACCAGATGACGCAGCAGCATATCGATTTCATGCTGTCGAAGATCCCGAAGAACCGCTTCGTGCTGGTCGAGGAGCTCGCCTCGATGGTGGCGTGGCTGGCGTCGGAGGATTGCGCATTCTCCACCGGCGCAGTGTTCGATATTTCCGGCGGGCGCGCGACGTATTAGCCGCCGTCATTGCGAGCGAAGCGAAGCAATCCAGCTTCCTTGCTACAACGGAAAGCTGGATTGCTTCCGCCTTCGCTCTCCGAGCTTCGGCGGACTCCCAGCCCTGCGTAGCTTGCGCAGCAAGCGGAGAAGGGTCGTCGCTTCGCTCCTCGCAATGACGAAAGGGAACTAAGACCATGACTCGTGAAGGCGGATGCCTGTGCGGCGCGGTGCGGTTCAAGGCCGAGGGCGAGCCGCTGAACGTGCGCATCTGCCACTGCCGCAATTGCCAGAGGGCAATGGGCTCGCCGTTCTTTGCGCGGGCAATGTTTCCGCAGAGCGCGCTCACCGTCGAAGGCGAAACCTCGCGTTACCCGACCTCGGCCAGACTCGAGCGCCTGTTCTGCACGAAGTGCGGCACGCGGCTGTTCGCCTGGCGCACCGACGGCACTGCGGCCGGCGTGGCGCTGGCCGCCTTCGACGATCGCAACGCCTTTCAGCCGACCGAGCACATCTGGCTGTCAAGCAAGATGGACTGGGTGCGGATCGACGACGGCCTGAAGCAATATCAGGAGTCGGTTCCGCAATAACGGTGCGGTAACCGGTTTCCGTGCTAACCTGCCCGCTCATCGCGTGAAGCCGAGGCATCCCATTTGAATATCTCGCTGTATGACGTCTCAGTGTGGGTGCTGCCGCTCCTCATTGCCATCACTTTTCATGAGGCAGCCCACGGTTTTGTCGCCTGGCGGCTCGGCGACAACACGGCCTGGCAGCTCGGCCGGGTCAGCTTCAATCCGCTCAGGCATATCGACCCGTTCGGTACCGTGATCCTGCCAGCCGTGCTGTTGATGGCCCACTCGCCGTTCCTGTTCGGTTATGCCAAGCCGGTGCCAGTGAACTTCCGCAACCTGAACCATCCCCGGCTCGACATGGTCTGGGTGGCGCTGGCCGGCCCCGCCACCAACATCCTGCTGGCGCTGGTGGCCGCGGCCGCGTTCCATGCCATGCCATGGGTGCCGGCGGACTATGCCAAATGGGTCGCGGATAACCTGAAAAACTCGCTTATCATCAATGCTGTGCTGGCGGTCTTTAACATGATGCCGATACCCCCTCTGGATGGCGGGCGAGTTGCGGTCGGCCTACTGCCGCGGTTCCTCGCCTATCCGCTGGCCCGGCTGGAGCCCTTCGGCATGCTGATTTTGATCGGGGCCCTCATTTTTCTGCCATTGCTCGGCGCACAACTCGGTCTAAATCTTGATGTTATCTCGACGATACTGCGGACGTTGACCGGCTACGTGCTGAGCGCCGTTCTGTTTTTGACGGGCAACATTTAAGAAACGCGCGAGCCGGGAACCGGGTTGAGGGCAAGATTGGCTAAAGCCGCCGACATGTTGATTGCGAGACGGGCCGATACGCGGGCACGGGCCGATTTTGCGACCTGGAAGATGATGGCAAAGCTGAACGGCGCCTCGGCGCTGCCGCAACATGCGCAGGATTTCCTCCTCGCCTACCAGAAATTTCTCAAGCAGATGACGGATGCGGACGCGAGCGAGGCGACCATCGCGCTGATGTACCGCAGCTACTATTCCGAGATGGGCGGCGGCGGTGCGCCGCCGGAGATTCCCTCGCGCCAGAGCGAGCCCGCCGCCGACAACGTCACCGCCTTCCGCCGCCCTGCACCGAAGCCGAAGCAGGCTGCGGTTTATCCAACAGGCACCGCCAAGCCGAAGCTGCCCGTGACGCTGATCTTCATCTGCCTCGCCGTGGTTTACGTGGGCATCCGATATTTCTGGCGATAGGAACGTCAGCATTGGCAGGGCGGATGAGCCCTACGCTAACGGCGCGCCTTCTTCGCCGCAGCGGGTGTTTTCGCTTCCTCGTTGAAATTCACATTCAGGCTGTAGCTAAACGTATCGTCCGTCAGTTCGGCCGGCGGCCGCGGCACGGGATCGGAGCGGCGGATCATGGCGATCGCGGCTTCGTCGAAGGCGGCATCGCCCGACGATTCCAGGATGCCGACCTCCACGACATTGCCGAGGCGATTGAGCACCAGGCTGACCTTGACCGTGGCGGTCTTGTTCTTCTTCACCTTGGGATAGCGTTTGTGCTGCTCGAAATAGGCGCTGATCTGCTTGCCCCAGTCGGCGGTGAGCCTGCCCTTGTCCTTGCCGATGCCGAGGTTTTGAGCCTTCGTCGTGTCCGCCTCCTGCGCGTCATTCAGCGGCTGACGCGCCAGGTCGTCCTGCGCAACCGACTCCGACGAGGCCGGCGTTGGCCGCGCGGCGACCTTGGTTTCCTCTTCCTTCGGCTGGTTGGTCTGGTTCTCCGTCACGAGCCGGTCGGGGTCTTCCGATTCCTGCGGCTTGTCTTTCGGCAGGTCGGTTTGCTTGACTTCCGCCTTCTGCTCGTTGAGTTGCGGCGAGGCTGCGGATGCGTTGGTGTCGGGCCCGGGCGGCAGATCGCTCTCTTCGACCCGCGGCGACGAAAAGACGCCGATCTCGATCGCGTTGGCGCCGAGTGTGCCGTCATCCTCTGCGCCGCGAAGGTGAGCGATCGCCAGCGCCGCGCCACCGAGATGCAGCGCGAGCGCGCCGGTGGCGGCCAGCACCCACAGCCGCTTCGATGGCTTTGGCTCGGTTTCGAGGCTGGACATCGCGAACAGCCCCTTCAGGGGTTTGCAGGTTGAGCCGCCGGTGCAGCCGGCACCTCGAGCGCCACCAGCTTGAGCTTGGTATAGCCGCCGGCGCGCAGGATTTCGAGCACGTCCATCAGGTCGCCATAGGGCACGGCCTTGTCGGCGCGCAGGAAGATGAAGCGGTCCTTGTTGCTGTCGGGCGCGGAATCGAGCGTTGAAACCAGCTCGGCGCGCTTCACGGGCGTCTCGCCGATCGCAACGGTCAGATCTGGCTTGATGCTGACATAGGTCGGCTTGTCCGGCTTCTTCTGCGCTACCGCGGAGGAAACGGGAAGATCGACCGGCAGGTCGACGGTGGCGAGCGGCGCTGCCACCATGAAGATGATCAGCAGCACCAGCATCACATCGATGAAGGGCGTGACGTTGATCTCGTGGGTTTCGGCGAAATCGCCCTCGTCGTCGAACTCGCTGCCTGCGATCGAGACCGCCATCGCCCTACTCCGCCGCCGCGCGCGACATCGCGCC
>DATEJC010000463.1:0-8114 GCA_035278345.1 Bradyrhizobium sp.
GACGGCCCGGATGAGGTGCATAACCGCGCCATTGCCAGACTTGAGCTTCGGAAGTATCAAAACGCTCCGAGGCACTAACGGGAACGCCCAGGAACGCGGCGCTCCCTAAAAATCGAGAAGAAACTCTTAGGGAGCGTCAGCGTGGCCGACGGCGTCAGGAAGGATGAGGAATTCTCGGGCACCCGGGAAGTCGAGGAACGCCATCGCGTCAACGAGGCGAATCTCGCCAAATGGATGACCGAGAATATCGAGGGATTTGCGGGCCCCCTGACGGTCCTGCAGTTCAAGGGCGGCCAGTCCAATCCGACTTACCGGCTCAATACGCCTGGCCGTTCCTATGTGATGCGCCGCCGTCCGTTCGGTAAATTGTTGCCGTCGGCGCATGCGGTTGATCGCGAGTTCCGCGTCATCGCCGCGCTCGGCAAGCAAAATTTCCCCGTCGCGAAAGCCTATGCGCTCTGCACGGACGATGCCGTGATCGGCTCGGCCTTCTACATCATGTCGATGGAGGAGGGCCGGGTGTTCTGGGATCCGACGCTGCCGAGCCAGCCGCTGGAGGCGCGGCGGAAAATCTTCACCAGCAAGATCGAGACGCTGGCCAAGCTGCACACCTTCAATCCTGAAAAGATTGGCCTCGCCGACTTCGGCAAGCCCGGCAATTATTTCGCGCGTCAGGTCGACCGCTGGACCAAGCAATATCGTGCCTCGGAGACGCAGCACATTCCGGAGTTCGAGAAGCTCGCCGAGTGGCTGCCGAAGACGGTGCCGACGCAGGAGCGTGTCTCGATCGTCCATGGCGACTATCGCCTCGACAACATGATTTTCCACCCGACGGAACCGCGCGTGCTGGCCGTGCTGGATTGGGAGTTGTCGACGCTCGGCGATCCCATGGCCGACTTCACCTATCTTCTGATGCAATGGACCATGCCGGGCCTCGCCAACGCCGATCTCAATGCACTGAACATTCCGAGCCAGGAAGAGGCCGCGCAGATCTATTGCAACGTCACCGGCATGGCGGTGCCCGACCTCAACTGGTACTTCGCCTACAATCTCTTCCGCCTTGCTGGCATCACCCAGGGTATCGCGGGCCGCATCCGCGATGGCACCGCCGCCAACGCCAAGGCTCTCGAGTCGGCCGCGCGCACGGTGCCGCTCTCCAAGGCGTCGTGGGAATACGCGCAGAAGGCCGGCGCGGTGTAATTTGAACAGCGGCGCGATCCTGAAGGGGATCGCGCCCTCGCATTTTTGCGTTCACCCATCGCGTCGTCGGGTGAGCGCAGTGATTTTCCGGATATCGGCTTGCACTCCCATTCCAACATCCGCGGTAGCCTGCTGATGGCAGCAGCCATGGCGGCCTTCACGCTGAACGATGCCATCACCAAGTCGGTTTCGGCGGAGCTGAATATCGGCCAGATCATCGTCGTGCGCGGCGCCTTTGCGATCGTGCTGATCGCGGCCTTGACCGCCTGGCGCGGTGCGCTGCGTCCCTGGCAGACACTGGTGATCAGGCCGATCGGCATGCGCGTGGTCGGCGAGATCGGGGGAACGCTCACCTTCCTCCTGGCCATCGCGCATATGCCGCTTGCGAATGCTGCGGCGATTTTTCAGGCGCTGCCGCTGGTCATCACGCTTGGCGCGGCCCTGGTGTTCGGCGAGCCGGTGGGCTGGCGGCGTTGGCTTGCGATTGCGGCGGGCTTCGTCGGCGTGCTCGTCATCGTCCGTCCGGGTACGGCAGGTTTCAACGAATTCTCACTGCTGGCGCTCGCTTCCGTTGCCTTCTGCACCGTGCGCGATCTTGCGACGCGAAAAATTCCTGCGAAAATTCCCTCGCTGTTCGTCACGCTGCTGACGACCGTGACGGTGACCATGGCGGGCGCTGCCGTCATCTACCCGCTCGGCGGCTGGACCGCACTATCCGGCCGGGCGCTAGGCCTCTTGATGCTGGCCGCGGTGCTGCTCCTGATCGGCTATCAGTGTGTCATCATGGCCTTGCGCACCGGCGACATCTCCGCGGTCGCGCCGTTCCGCTATACCGCGCTGCTCTGGGCCATGCTGCTCGGCTATGTCGTTTTCGGTGACCGCCCCGATCGCTACATGCTTATCGGCGCAGGGATCATCGTGCTCTCCGGCCTCTATGCCTTCTACCGCGAGCGCGTCCGCAACCGCCTGCGCCCCGCCGCGTCAGCGCCGGGCTTGCCGCCGGAAGGGGTGTGACATTTTCGGCACGACGGGCAAATCACCTGCGAAGCCGTCAAGCCCTGAAATCAAAAATATTTCTCTTTACCAGAATTCTGATTTACGGTATGAGGACCGCGTCCCGCACCCTCAGGAGGGGCGATGCGCATCGTCACGTTTCGTTGGGCGCGGGATGCGATGGCCGCTGGCTGGCGTCAGGTGACTCGTTCACCTGGGCGAAACGCCGCTGGCGGACGGCGAAGTCGTGTGGTCCTGGCGCCGCGACCCTGGCGTCTATCCCCGCCGGCCCGTGCTGGCGGGGCAACGGTGACAAAAAAGGCCGCTCACCGGGGAGAGCACGAAGTAAGCCGTAAAGCCATTGTGCGGGGAAAGCCGGGATGTCTCGGCTGTACCTGTCAAACCCGTGTGCATTCTTTCGCTACTTTCAGCACACGGCAATGCGGGCGCAGTCAGCGCCCGGCTTTCCCTGCGCCCTCTTCTTGGAAGAGGGACAACGAGATTGCAGAACTCAGGCGAAACCGCGCCGTGAGAATGAGAGCGCATGTCTCCCCACCGTCATTGCGAGGAGCGAAGCGACGAAGCAATCCAGCTTGCCGCACGCAAGAAAGCTGGATTGCTTCGCTTCGCTCGCAATGACGGCTCTAGTTGTCACGGGCGCGCTTCCGCGCGACCCTTTGGCTCGCAATGACGGCAGGTAGCGAGCAAGCTCTAAATCGGCTTGCCCGTATACGGCATCGACGCCGTCAGGCCGCCATCCACCGGAATCGCCTGGCCGTTGACATACGACGCTTCGTCGCTCACCAGAAACAATCCCATCGCAGCGAGCTCATGCGGCTGGCCCGGGCGCTTCAGCGGATTGAGCTGGCCGATCTTGTGATCGGTGCCGCGCGCTTTCGCATTGTCGAAGATCGGCTTGGTCATGCCGGTCTCGATCAGGCCGGGGCAGACCGCGTTGATGCGCACGCCAGTGCCCGACAGCGAATAGGCGGTGGTCTGCACCAGGCTGATGACGCCGGCCTTGCTGGCGCCATAGGGATGTCCGCTTGCGCCGGATTTCAGCCCGGCCACCGACGCGGTGCAGACGATCGAGCCGTGCCCTTGTTTGATCATGTGCGGGATCGAATGCTTGATGGCGAGGAACGGCCCGATCAGGTTGACGCGCAGCACCTCCTGCCAGTGTTCGACGGTCTGGTCGGCGAGTGGAACAAGTCCGCCGCTGACGCCGGCGTTGGCCCAGATCGCATCGAGCTTGCCGTATTTCGACACCGCCTTTTCGATGAAGGCCTTCACGTCGGCTTCGCTCCCGGCATCGGCCATCACGGCTTCCACGATGCCGCCGGCGTCGCTCACGAGCCTGGCGGTCTCCTTGACGCCCTCGGTCTTGTCCACCGCGATCAGCTTTGCGCCTTCTTTTGTGAACAGCAGCGACGCCGCCCGTCCAATGCCGCTGCCGGCGCCGGTGATCACGACAGATTTGCCCTCAAGGCGGCCCATGAATTTCTCCCTGACGCTCTACCCGCGCGCTTGCCGCGCAGCGGAATTTCAAACAAGATTTCAAACGGCAAAGTCACTTGAGACGATGTGTGCTCTGACGTAGGACGACAGTAGTAAAGCATGATCCGGAAAAGTGGAAACCGGTTTTCCGCCAAGATCATGCTTGGATAAAGCGGGTGTTTCGGATGTCCAATAGCAACAAGCCCGGTGTTGTCACCACGCGCTGGTGGTGGATACGTCATGCGCCGGTGCGCAGCGACGGCGGCAACATCTACGGCCAGAAGGATATCGAGTGCGATTGCAGCGACCGCGAGGTGTTCGAGGCGGTCGCAAAGATCCTGCCGCGTAACGCGGTTTGGTATTCGAGCAATCTCAAGCGCACGCATCAGACTGCAGAAGCGATCTGGGCCGCGGGATTTCCAAAGCCCCCCAACATGACACAGGAGGTTTTGCTCGCCGAGCAAAATCTCGGCAAGTGGCAGGGCATGAACCGCAAGGAATTCATCGCAAGCCTGCCGCTCGGCCGCCACTGGCTCAGTGAAGTCAACGAACCTGCGCCCGGCGGCGAGAGTTTCATGGATCTCTACAACCGCACCTGCAACGCGATCGAGCGCATCAACGCCGCGGAAGCAGGCAAAGACATCGTCGCCGTCGCCCATGGTGGCACGATCCGCGCGGCAGTCGGCCTTGCCCTCGGCGGGCTGCCGGAACGCGGGCTTGCCTTCGACATCGACAATTGCTCGGTGACGCGGCTCGACCACATTGCAAACGCCGAGCGCAGTGTCTGGCGGCTGCCGATGGTCAATCAGCAGCCATGGATGGCGGACGCGGCGCACGCGGCGATGCATCAGCCCGCCGGGCCGGAAGTTGTGCAATCCAAACTCGCATAAGGTTTGAATGACGCCGGTGACATCGCCGGAAGAGCAATCTGGGAGAGAGACATGACCTTGTTCGACATGAAGGGTAAAGTCGCCGTCATCACCGGCTCGACGCGCGGCATCGGCCGCGCCATCGCCGAGCGGATGGCCGAGCACGGCGCGAAGGTGGTGATCTCCTCGCGCAAGGCCGACGTCTGCGACCAGGTGGCCAAGGAGATCAACGACAAGTACGGCAAGGGCACTGCGGTTGCGATCGCCGCCAACATCTCGTCAAAGGAAAACCTGCAAAACCTCGTCGACGAGTCCAACCGCGCCTTCGGCAAGATCGACGTGCTGGTCTGCAACGCCGCGTCGAATCCGTATTACGGACCGCTCGGCGGCATTTCGGACGATCAGTTCCGCAAGATCCTCGACAACAACATCGTCGCCAACAACTGGCTGATCTCGATGGTGGTGCCGCAGATGATTGAGCGCAAGGACGGCTCGATCATCATCGTGTCCTCGATCGGCGGCCTCAAGGGCTCGACCATCCTCGGCGCCTATGCGATCTCGAAGGCCGCCGACATGCAGCTCGCGCGCAATCTCGCCTGCGAATACGGCAAGCACAATATCCGCGTGAACTGCATCGCGCCCGGCCTGATCAAGACCGATTTTGCGAAGGCGCTGTGGGACAATCCGGACAACCTGAAGGCCTCGACCGCGCGTTCGCCGCTCTTGCGTATCGGCATCCCCGACGAGATCGCGGGCGCCGCCGTGTTCATGGGATCGAGCGCCGGCGACTTCATGACCGGCCAGACCATGGTGATCGACGGCGGCGCGACGATCAGCTGACGCGATAGAGCGTCATCCCGGGGCGCGCATTAGCACGAACGTCAGATGCGCAGTTGCGCATCGGGGAATCTCGAGCCGCGATGCACTCACTCCACCGCCGCGTACACCAGGTTGCGCACCAGCGCGCGGGTATACTGCCGCTGGCCGGGGCCCTGCATCATGAAGACGGCAAACAGCTCTTCCTTCGGATCGATCCAGAAGAACGTGCCGGCCATGCCGCTCCAGAAGAATTGACCCTGCGATCCGAGGAATGGCGCGATGCCGGCCTCGGTGCGCACGGCAAAGCCGAGGCCGAAGCGGTGGCCAACGGGAACGAGGTCGCCCTTGATCTTCACGTCAGGCGAAAGGTGATCGGAGGCCATCAGCTCCAACGTCTTGCGCCCGATGATCCTGTTGCCGTCGAGCGAGCCGCCATTGAGCAGCATCTGGCAGAAGCGCGCATAGTCCATCGTCGTCGACACCAGCCCGCCGCCGCCGGATTCCATCGCGGGCTTCTCGAGCATGTTGAACAGCTTGATCTCCTCGCCATTCCACGGATCCTTCGCGAAGGGCTCGGCGAGGCGGCCGGCATTCTGCTCGCCAGTGAAGAAGGCGGTCTCCGCCATCTGCAGCGGGGCCAGGATGCGCTCGGTGAGAAAGGCGCCGAGCGGCTTGCCGCTGACCACCTCGATGATGCGGCCGAGGATGTCGGTGGAGCGGCTGTAATTCCATTCCGCGCCGGGCTGGCAGATCAGCGGCATGGAAGCGAGCATCGTGGCGTGCTCGGCATTGGTGATCTTGCGGCTGCGCAGCCGCGACTCCCTGTAGAGCTGCTGCACGAGGCCGTTGCCGGTGTGGTCGTAAGTGAGACCCGAGGTGTGCCGCAGCAGATCCTGCACCGTCATCTGCCGTTTCGCCGGGACGAGCTCGAGCTTGCCGTTGTTCTCGACGCCGACCTTGGTTTCGGAAAATTCCGGAATGAATTTTGCGACGGCATCATTGAGCAGGAAGTGGCCGTCCTCGAGCAGCATCATGATGCCAACCGAGACGATCGGCTTGGTCATGGAGAAGATGCGGAAGATGGTGTCATGCGCCATGGGCGCGGAAGCCGCCGGGCTTTGCCGGCCGATGGCGTCGAACCAGCCGATCTGTCCCTTGCGGGCCACCAGCATGGTGGCGCCGGGCAGGGTGCCTTTGTCGACCTCGCGCTTGAACGCGTCCGACAACCTCGCAAGCCGCGCGCTGGAGAGCCCGATCCCTTCTGGTTTGGCCTGGGGCAGGGAGGGCGTTTGCGGGGCGGATGTTTTGAGGGCGGCCGTTTGCGCGTTCATGGTCTTTCCCGTTGCTCTTGTTGCTTGAAAGCGAGTGTGACGCAGAAAGAATCGAATGAACAGGGCAGCTTAGGCGCTTCGCACTTGCAATCCGGGCATGGCCTATGCTTGAAACGGCGCGAACCGGCGGCGACGCCAGGTTCCCTGCAGGAGTGTAGCTCAATTGGTAGAGCACCGGTCTCCAAAACCGGGGGTCGCAGGTTCGAGCCCTGCCACTCCTGCCAGCAAATCAATAACTTAGCGGTATATTTGCGGCGCAGAGCGGGGCTCGCCATCTGCTTGGGCGCTCAAGAGGGAACGGGTGCGCGATTCCGCGCGGAAGTCGCTGGGGCCGTTTCTTGTCCACCGAACGATCGCCTCAAGCTCAGCCGTGCACGACCGGGCTGAGCGGGGAGGCCGCGCGGAGCTCGACGGCGTCGGCAAATATGGTCCAGTCGGCCAGTTGCCGCTTGCCGCAGACCTGCACCTCAGCCAGCCGCAGCGCCTCATGCGCGCTCGGCGCATCCACCATGGTCACGTTCTGACAGGTCTCGTGCTCATGTCCTGAATCGTCGCAAAGCTTCTTGATGTACCTGATCTCGAATCTGGGCATCGGCGCCTCACTTTCCGGATGGTTCACCAACAACGGATTTTCGCCGCAGCGTCCAAGCTGCCGCAGCCAAGGCAAAGCCGACGATCAGAATAACCGCAACCAGCGTTTCGACAATGCCAAAATTGAGCGCATCGCGCGACACGAACAACGCGGCGATCGGTGCCGCCAGGAACAGCAGGCAACGGATGATCCAGGTCAGCATGTCATCCCTTTCAGTCGGGCTGTTGTTCAATGCGTCATCAGGGTCGGCACGGTCATCGACTCCAGCATGTCGCGTGTTACGCCGCCGAATACGGTCTCCTTCAGGCGGGAATGGCCATAGCCGCCCATGACGAGCACGTTCAGGCTCTCGTCGGCCGCCAGCGAAAGAATGCTGGTCTGGATGTTGGCCCTTTGGGTCGTCACGCTGTCGATTTCGGTCGGCACCTCGAGCCGCGACAAATAGCGCACCAGATGTGCCGCGGAAGCGTCGGCCGGGACGTTCGCCGCATTGATGGTGATGATCGTGATCGCCTCGGCCTGTTCCAGCAGCGGCATGGCATCACGCACGGCGCGCGCGGCGAGCCGGCTGCCGTCCCAGCAGATGCCGACCCGCCTGGCCTGGAACGCGCCCTTGAACGTATAGGGCATGAACAGCACCGGACCGCCCGATTGGTACAGGATCTCCTGGGCGAGCGTGTTGTCGAAAGTGTCGCGCGCGAATTCCGGCTGCGCCACGACCGTGAGGTCATAAAGCCGGGCGGTTGCGCCAAGGATCGCGGCGGCCTCACCCGGCAGCGCACTGACGGCGCGGGAGCTGTAGATGAGGCCCGC
>DATEJC010000464.1:0-6087 GCA_035278345.1 Bradyrhizobium sp.
GCTGCCGACCGGCGCATAGGTGCGATAGGCAAGCTCGGGACGATCTTCGCCGAGCTGCGCATACAGCGCTTCGCCCATGCCGTGCAGGCGCTGGAATTCGTAGCCGCCGCTGTTGCCGGCCAGTTCCAGAATCGTCGCCACCGTCAGCGCGTTGTGGGTGGCGAATTGTGGGAAAATGCGCGGCCGCAGGCCGAGCAGCTTTTGCGCGCAGGCGACGTAGTTCAGATCGGTCATCGCCTTGCGGGTGAACACCGGATAGCCGTCGAGCCCGCGTTCCTGCGCGCGCTTGATCTCCGTATCCCAATAGGCGCCCTTCACCAGCCGCAGCATCATGCGCCGGTCGAGCTTTCGCGCGAGGCCATCGACATGGTCGATCACGTCGCTGGCGCGCTTCTGGTAGGCCTGGACGGCCAGCCCAAAGCCGTCCCAGCCGGCGAGCGAGGGATCGGCAAACGCCACGGCGATCACATCGAGCGATAGTTCGAGCCGGTCCGCTTCTTCCGCATCAACAGTGAAATTCAGATCGAACGCCTTGGCGCGCCGGGCGAGATCGATCAGCAACGGCACCAGCTCATCCATCACACGCGCGCGCGACACCGCCTCGAAGCGCGGATGCAGCGCCGACAGCTTTACGGAAATGCCGGGCCGGTCGGGCAGGGGATTCTCACCGGCCGAGCATCCGATCGCCTCGATCGCGCTAGCATAGGCATTGAAATAGCGCTGCGCGTCTGCCGCGGTCCGCGCCCCTTCGCCAAGCATGTCGAAGGAATAGCGCGAGGGGTGCTCGGCGCGCGGCTGCGCCCGCTCCAGCGCCGCCTCGATCGTCTCGCCGAGTACGAAATGGTTGCCCATCAGCCGCATCGCCTGCCGCGTGGCGGCGCGCACCGCGGGCGCGCCAAGCCGCTTGGTCAGCCGGCCGATGGTGCCTTGCGGCGTCTCGCCCGGCTGGATCACGCGCGCGGAAACCCCGAGCGCCCAGGCCGAGGCATTGACCAGGAAGGCGGTGGATTTGGTCTCGTGATGAACGAAGTCGCCCTGCGCCAGCTTGTCCTCGATGAACTGGTCGGCAGTGAGCGCATCCGGCACTCGCAGCAGCGCTTCCGCCAGCACCATCAGCGCGAGGCCTTCCTTCGTGGAGAGCGCGAACTCGCGCAGCATGTCCTCGACGCCGCCGAGCGGATCGTCATTGGCGCGGATTGCCTCGATCAGCCGGCGCGCCACGCGATCGATCCGGGTCTCCCGCGCCGCGCTGAGCTTCGTCGCGCCAAGCAGCTGTTCCGCCATCGCGACGTCGTCGGGCGCATAGGGCGCGCTGAAGGGTGGAAGCGGTAATTCGGACGGCATGGCGGATTCCTCGTGATGATCTTCTGATATCGCCAGCGTGGCCGCAGTTATATAGACAAATTCGTAGAATTGCCTTAGAAAATTAAGACAGAAAGCAAATCGACCGGATAAATGACCGATATCGACAAGATTGACCGCAAAATCCTCTCCATTCTTCAAGGAGATGGCCGCATTGCCAATGTCGAACTCGCTGAGCGCATCGGCCTGTCGCCGACCTCGATCGGCGAGCGGCTGAAGCGGCTGCAGCGCGACGGCTTTGTCGAGGGCTACGGCGCGCGGCTCAATCCGCATCGCCTCGGCCTTGGCCTATTGGTGTTCGTCGAGGTGCTGCTCGACAAGACCACGCCCGACGTGTTCGAGCGTTTTGCCCGCGCCGTGCAGAACGCGCCGGAAGTGCTGGAGTGCCACATGGTGGCCGGCGGCTTCGATTATCTGGTGAAAGCGCGCCTGCCGGACATGACGGCCTACCGAAAGTTTCTGGGCGAGCGGCTGCTGGCGCTGCCGGGCGTCAAGGAGACGCGCACCTACGCTGTCATGGAAGAGGTCAAGCGCGACGCGCCGCTGCCGGTCGGTTAGCGGCATCCACTGCGGTGTGGCACGAAAGTCAAATCCACAGGCTTTCAGCGCGAGACAACGCGCAGCCTCCCGGTTTCGCGTTGGCAGCAACAGGCGGTTGCGCTAATCGGGCAGGAGGTTCTCGGAAGGGACAATGCGGGCCATGAGAGACACCACGCGATGGAAATGCGCGCGCCGCCTGTTGATGGCGACGCTGATCGTGCTCGCGGGTGCGCCGGCAGCGCCCGGCCTGGCCGGATCGTTCGAGATGAGCCGGGCGGTCGCCGACCTCTACACTAGCGTCTCGATCTATCCGCCATCGGCAACGTCGATGACCGTCTGCTACGGCTTCGTCTGCCGCCGCCGCCACATCCTCGACCTGACCGCAGGCGACCGCGCCGCGCTGACGGCAATTATGAGTGGCGGGCGCACCAATGCCGCCGCCGAGCGCGCAGCGGTGCAGAAGGCCGTGGTGTGGTTCGATCGCAAGATGGGCCCGATCCTCGGCACCAACAGGCGCGTTGCGAAAGCGGATTTCCGCTTCCGCGACGACGAGCACAATTACGATTGCTGGGACACTACGCGCAACACCACGAGCCTCTTGCTGATAATGCAGCAATGGGGCCTGTTGAAATTCCACAGCGTGGGCGACCCGAAATATCGGGGCAATGCGCTGGTGCTGCAGACGCCGCACAACACGGCTGTGCTGCTCGAGCGTGCCACCAAGGTGGAATGGGCCGTCGATCTGTGGACGCGCGGCTATCTGCAGCCGCCCGACGTCATGACCGTCGCGAAATGGGTGACGGAGGACTAGGCGGCCGGAAGAAAGTATTTCCCGGTCGCGCTTGCTCAGCTTGGCAACGGGCTCGAAACGGCAAGCCCGAATTCCGGGACTCGCCGTGTCGCCTCGAAATCGCTTAGACCTTGAGGTTCTCTGCAGAGGTCTTGCCGCGATTGGCGACCTCTTCATATTCCACCGTCTGTCCCTCATTGAGGGTAGTCAGGCCGGCTTTTTGAACTGCCGAAATGTGAACAAAAATGTCCTTGCCGCCCGTCGCGGGCTGGATGAATCCATACCCCTTGGTTGGGTTGAACCACTTGACCGTACCTTTAGGCATTCACGTCGTCTCCGCGGAATCGACAAAATAAAGCGAACCCCCGGTCCCCGCACTTACCGGCAGGCTCGCAAGGCACAGGATACGCGGGTTATTGCCGGTGTGGTAGCGCAAATGGAGTAGCGCTTTTCGGCAAAATCGCCCCTTATCGCCGCACAAAGGCGAGTTTTCGCGGCATTTGCGGCAATTTGAGTTCAAACTTTTGGCGAATTAGCAGCATTCCCGCTTCGCGCGTGCGGCGCACTGCGCAAATCCGCCGGGTCAGGGTCAGTAGGTCGCGGTGAGATAATCGACGATTTTCGGCACGTCCGCATCGTCGATCGGGGCCCCATAGACCTTGATCATCTTGGTCACTTCCGCCTGCCAAAAATCCTTTTTGAATTTTTCGCCGCGCGGCTGGGTTTGCACATAGTCGGCGGAGTGGCAGGCCGAGCAATTGGCCTTCACCACGTCGCGATTGGGGCCGGGTTTATAGTCCAGCGTCTCCTCAGGAAGCGAGTAGGAGACCGGGGCAGCGTGGGCCGAGACCAGCATTAGCACGGCGGCGATCGCGAGGAGAGACAAGTGTCGCATGATGATCTCCCTAGGCCGCAGTGACGCGCACGGTTTCGACGACGTTGCGCAAATAGCCGGCCGGATTCCACAAGGGCTCCATCGGTTGGGTATCGCCGCCATTGCTGGTGGCGCGCACCTTGAGTTCGTGCGCGCCGGCGGCGAGCTTCACCGGCAGGGTCCATTCGCGGAAGGCGTACTTGCCGAGATCACGGCCGAGCTTTGCCGGCATCCAGGTCTTGCCGCCGTCGGTGGAGACTGCAACTTCCTTGATGCCCTTGCCGCCGTCGAAGGCGATGCCTCGTAGCTTGACATTGCCCGCCTTGACCTTGGCGCCGTCGGTGACGCTTGTGATGAAGGAGCGCACCGTGAAGCGATTGATCGGGATGGTCGACTTCGGCGCGGTGCCGGGCTCGATGCTGTTGTTGGGCGTATCCGGAATGCGGTATGCGGATTTCATCCAGAACCCGTCATAGACGCTGTCGATGACGGTGATCTCGTTGAGGTGCTTCACCCAATAGGTGCCGTAATAGCCGGGCACGACGAGGCGCAGCGGAAAGCCGTTGAGCACCGGCAGGTCGTCGCCATTCATGCCATAGGCCAGCATCACCTCGCCGTCGCGGGCGTGGTCGATATCGAGCGCCTTGATGAAGTCGGGCGTCTTGTCGCTGACCGGGCCGTCCATGCCGTTGAAGGTCACTTGTTTCGCGCCCGCCTGCACGCCGGCCATGTCCAGCACGGTCTTGAGCGGCACGCCGCGCCAGCGCGCGCAGCCCATCGCGCCATTGCCGAGCTGGCCGCCGGCGACGCGCGGGTTGAAAAAGCCGCGGCTGTTGCCGGAGCATTGGTTGACCGCGGCGATCTCGACCGCCCGCATCTTCCTGATGTCCTTCAGCGACAGTTTCAGCGGCTTGTCGACCTTGCCCTTGATCTCCAGGGTGAACTTGTCGGGATCGATATCGAGCGGCACGTCGGCAAGGTGATACCGCACGAAGAAGGCGTTGTTGGGCGTGATCGGGCCGTCGTTGAAGATCGCGAACGGCGTTTCCAGTTGCGGCGGACGGCTGGTCAGGCCGATCATCGGGCGCTTCTGCGGATATCGCACCAGTGGCCGTTCGCCGTTGCCGAACGGCAGGTTCACGGTCTCGAGCGCGAACGCGCCTTTGTTGGAAAGTCCGGTTGCCAGCGCAGCCAGGCCGGCGCGCTGCATCAATTCCCGTCGGTTGAGCATGGCTTCCTCCGAAGCTCTTGGTTTTGGCCGATCATCAACGGCCGCGGTACCAAATTGTCGCACCCGCCATTGGTGAGTCAATTGATGCTTTCGCAGCGTCCCCCATCCGTTGCTGCGCAAAAACAAACCCCGGCCGCGGGAGGGGCCGGGGTTTCGGATCGAGAAGTGGCGCTCGATCAGTAGACGCAAACGTTGACGGTGCGCCAGCGGTAGCCGAACGGCGTCGGCACCAGGCGCTGCTGATAGCAGCCGGCATAGCCGCCGGAGAGGAAACCGATGCCGAAGCCGGGATTCCAGTGGTGGTGATGATGCGGCCAGATCAGCGGCATCGCCGAAGCCGAAGTCGTGGACAGCGCCATCAGGCCGAGGGAGGCAGCGGCAGCGAAAGCGAGGGTCAGTTTGCGGAACATGTCTTACTCCTGTGGGTGCGCCGTAGCGCGGGTTTGGTTGTCACCCCTTGCTGATCGGTCGCGTTGGCGGAGAATGCGGTTCGAGGATGGAGCATTACACTTCGCTCAGCTTGCTGAACGAATGTTCAGACGCGGCGCGGCGTAGTTAACGTCACGCTGCGGCCACGGCGATTTCGGCGACCAGCGCCGACAAGATCCGTGCGTCCGCGACGGAGCGCACGATCATCGGCTCGTTGCGGCCGCGAATGGCCACTTCCTGCTGCGGCAGCGCATCGGGACCGACGCCTGCGGTGGCGCGTACCTCGTCGGAGACGACCGCTTCGCAGGAAAGCGCCTTGGTCATGTCCTGCAGCCGTGCGGCGACATTGACGGGATCGCCGAGCGCGGTGAACACCATGTGGTCGCGATAGCCGATGTCGCCGACGATCACCTCACCGCCATGGATGCCGATGCCGAAGCGGATCGGCTCGCGCAGATCGTGGCTGAGGAACTTGTTCAGCTCGTCGACATTGGCGGCGATCAGCGACGCGGCGCGCAGCGCCTGCCGGCAGGCCTCGCGCCGGCTGACGGAGAGGCCGAACAGCGCCAGCATGCCATCGCCGACGAACTGATTGGGCATCCCGCCGCTTTCCAGCACCGCCTGCGATACCGCGCCGAGGAAGCGGTTGACGATGAAGACGGTGTCGAAGGGCAGGCGCTTCTCCGCCATCCTGGTCGAGCCGCGCATGTCCACGAACAGGCTGACGAGGTAGCGCTCCTGGCCGATCCGCGTCGGGCTGGAAGCATGGCCGTCGGCGGAGACCGTGTGCGGCAGGAACAGCTGGAAGAAGGAGAGATCGGCATTCGGCCTGAGCTGGCAGGCGAGGCGTATCGAGGGATC
>DATEJC010000465.1:0-9340 GCA_035278345.1 Bradyrhizobium sp.
GCCCGCGATCAGCGCCTTCACCTCGTCGGGGCGCGAGATGTTGCAGGGGATGACATGGGCGTCGCCGCCGGACTTCCTGATGCCGTCGGCCACTGCGTGACAGGCATCCGCCTTGCGGCTGGAGATCACGACCTTGGCGCCGAGCTTTGCCAGAAGCTCCGCCGAGGAACGGCCGATGCCGCGGCTGGAGCCGGTGATGACGGCGACGGTGCCGATGAGATCGAACGGGGTGTTTTTCATTGTTGATTTACTCCGTGGATTTCCGCGCCGTCATTGCGAGCGAAGCGAAGCAATCCAGCTTTCCCCCGCAAGAAAGCTGGATTGCTTCGTCGCTTCGCTCCTCGCAATGACGGGGAGAGACTTAAACCAGCCCGCCTGCGTCGGTGACGCGGCGGAGGTGGTAGTCGGTGTCGCCAAAGGTGTTCTCGATCATGGTCAGCCGCTTGAAGTAGTGACCGATCTTGGCCTCCATGGTCATGCCGATGCCGCCATGAAGCTGGATCGACTGCTGGCCGACGAACTTTGCCGACTTGCCGATCTGCACTTTCGCCGCCGCGATCGCTTTCGCACGCTCCTTGGCATCGTCGAAATCGGACGCCATGGTCGCGAACATCGACATGCTGCGGGCCTGCTCGACCGCGACGAACATGTCCGACGCACGATGCTGCAGGCTCTGGAACGTGCCGATCGCCACGCCGAACTGTTTTCGCGTCTTGATGTATTCGACGGTGGTCTCCAGCGACACGTCCATCAGGCCGACCGCTTCCGCGCACAGCGCCATGCGGGCGTCGTCGACGACGCGCTCGATCAGCGCGATGCCATCCTCGGGATTTCCGATGGCGGCGTCGGCGCCAACCTCGACGCCGGTGAAAGTGATGTCGGCGGCGTGCAGGCCGTCCTGGGTCGGATACGATTTTTTCGTGATGCCCTTGGCATTCGATGGCACCAGGAACACGCCGACGCCGCTTCTGTCGCGGCGGTCGCCCTTGGTGCGCGCGGTGACGATCAGTGTGTCAGCGTTTTCGCCATTAAGCACGACGAATTTTTCGCCGTCGATGACGTAAGCCTCGCCCTTCTTCTTGGCGGTGGTCGCGACGTCATGCAGGTCGTAGCGCGAGTTCTTCTCGAGCTGGGCGAAGGCGAACGTCTTGCTGCCGTCGATGATGGAGGGCACATGCGCGGCCTTCTGCGCATCGCTGCCGCCGTGACGCAGGAAGCCGCCGCCGATCACGACAGTTGCCAGATACGGCTCCAGCACCAGCGCCTTGCCGAGCGCTTCCATCACGATCATGGTTTCGACGCCGCCGGCGCCAAAGCCGCCATCGGCCTCCGCAAAGGGAAGGCCAAGCAGGCCCTGCTCGGCGAGCTTGCCCCACACGGCCTTGCTCCAGCCGCCCTTCTCTTTCATGTATTTCTTGCGGGCATCGAAGTCGTAGGAGTCGGTCAGCAGACCATCGACGCTTTCCTTGAGAAGCCGCTGCTCCTCGGACAAATCAAAATCCATCTTCTCTTCCTTAAGAACTGACAGTCTTCACTCAGTTGCCGGTTTCGCGAGGACTTCCCTTCACCTCGCCCCGCTTGCGGGAGAGGTCGGAACGCATCGCCGGATGCGTTCCGGGTGAGGGGTACCGGTCCATCCGCGTACAGTGCTCGCGGAGAGAGGCCCCTCACCCCAACCCTCTCCCGCAAGAGCGGGGAGAGGGAGGGAGAGAGCGTGCCTCACAGCCCCAGCACCGCCTTGGCGATGATGTTGCGCTGGATCTCGTTGGAGCCGCCGTAGATCGAGACCTTGCGGTTGTTGAAGTAGCTCGGCGCGATCTGCGCGGTCCACTCCATCGCCTCGTTGGAGCCGTCGTCGCCATGGACGTCGTAGGGCTGCGCGAACGGGCCGATCACTTCCATCAATAGCTCAGTGGTAGTCTGCTGGATCTCCGAGCCCTTGATCTTCAGCACTGACGAAGCCGGGTTCGGCTTGCCCTTGCCGTGCTTGCTTTCGTCGGCGACGACGCGCAGTTGCGTCAGCTCCAGCGCCTTCAGCTCGATCTCGCAGGCAGCTAACTTCTCGCGGAAGCCGGGGTCAAGGATGATCGGCTTGCCGTTGGACTCGACCTTGGAGGCGAGCTCCTTGATGCGGCGCAGCCGCTCCTTGGAGACGCCGACGCGGGCGATGCCGGTGCGCTCATTGCCGAGCAGGAACTTTGCATAGTCCCAGCCCTTGTTCTCCTCGCCGATGATGTTCTCGTAGGGCACCTCGACGTCGTCGAAGAACACCTCGTTGACCTCGTGGCCGCCGTCGATGGTCTGGATCGGGCGCACGGTGACACCCTTGCTCTTCATGCTGAACACGATGAAGGAAATGCCGGTCTGCTTCTTCGCAGAGGGGTCGGTGCGGCAGAGGCAGAAGATCATGTCGGCGTGCTGGGCGAGCGTGGTCCAGGTCTTCTGGCCGTTGATGATCCACTTGTCGCCCTTGCGCTCGGCCTTGGTCTTGAGCGAAGCGAGGTCGGAGCCGGAGCCGGGCTCGGAGAAGCCCTGGCACCACCAATCGTCGACATTGGCGATGCGCGGCAGGTATTCCTTCTTCTGCTTCTCATTGCCGAAGGTGTAGATCACAGGGCCCACCATGCTGACGCCGAAGGCGAGCGGCGCCGGCGCCGGATAGGACTGCAGCTCCTCGTTGAAGATGTAGTGCTGCACCGAGGTCCATCCCGTGCCGCCATATTCCTTCGGCCAGTGCGAGACGCCCCAGCCCTTCTTGTTGAGGATGCGCCACCAGGTGATCATCTCGTCCTTGGAGAGATGACGGCCCTCGACCAGCTTGCGACGCGTCTCCGGCGGCACATTGTCCTTGAAGAACTGCCGCACTTCTTCGCGGAACGCCATTTCTTCCTTGGTAAAAGCGAGATCCATCGGATCCTCCTTTGTGAATTAGGTTCGAGCAAGTATCGGCAGCGGAAATGCGCCCCTTCTCCCATGGGGAGAGGGTTGGGGTGAGGGGGTACGCTCTAACGATAGAGCAAGACCCCTCACCCGGATCGCTGCGCGATCCGACCTCTCCCCATGGGAGAGGTGAATCCGAGTCTGCGGCGCTGTCACGAACGACCTCCTGCAGAAACTTGTTTTTGGGCCGCCTGTGCCGGCTGCTGCTTGCGCAATTCGTGACGCGACAGCTTGCCGACCGGCGTGCGCGGCAATTCCTTGACGAATTCGACCGCCGCCGGCAGCTCGTGCTTGCCGACCTTGCCGGCAAGGAACGCGCGCAGTTCGTCGGCGGTGAATGATGCCGCGCCCGCACGCAGCGTGATGAAGGCCTTTGCCGCCTCGCCGCGGTAATCGTCGGGAATGCCGATCACGATCACTTCCTGCACGGCGGGGTGCGTGTAGATCGCCTGCTCGATCATCTGCGGATAGACGTTGAAGCCGCCGGAGATGATCATGTCCTTCTTGCGGTCGACCAAAAAGAAATAGCCATCAGCATCCATGTAGCCGATGTCGCCGGTGAGGAAGCGATCGCCGACAAAGGACTCCGCGCTTTCCTTCGGCTTGTTCCAGTAGCCCTTGGTGACGTTCGGCCCCTTGATGCGGATTTCGCCGGTCTCGCCGACCGGCAGCACCTTTGTGGAATCTTCCAGCGACACCACATCGAGTTCGATGCCGGGAAGCATCAGCCCGATCGAGCCGGGCTTGTCGGGACCGTCCTTGGGGTGCGCGGTGCCGGGCGAGCAGGTTTCGGTCATGCCCCAGCCGCTTTTCAGCTTCATGCCGACCCGCTGCTCAAGGATCCGTGCAACTTCCACCGGAAGCGGGGCACCGCCCGAGCCAACGCTGACCAGCGAGGACAAATCGCGCTTGTCGAGATCGGGCAACGCGGCGATCGCGATCCACATCGTCGGCACACCGGGGAAGGCGGTGGCGCGCTTGACCTCGATGTCGCGCATCACGGCCGCGACGTCGAAGCGCTGGTGCAGCGAGATCAGATTGCCGTGGCGGAGCGAGGCAAGCAGCACCACGGTCAACGCATAGATGTGGAACAGCGGCAGCACGCAGATCACGCGTTCGATCGCATTGCGCTCGGCACGCGCCGACCGGCCCCAGACATCGTAGATCGACACCGCCGCGGTGAGATTGCCGTGGCTGAGCATCGCGCCCTTCGGCAGGCCGGTGGTGCCGCCGGTATATTGCAGCAGGGCGACGTCATCGACGTCGATCGCGGGCCAGGCGGAAGGCTTCTTCACATCGGCGACGAACTGCCTGTAAGTGATGATCGCCGGACTATCCGGAAGCGGGCTCTGCTGTGTGCCGACCTTGCCCCAGTCGTCGTCCTCGCAGACGATGAGTCTATCGAGCAGGCCTTTCTCGAGAAATTTCAGCGCGGTCGGCAACAGCGCCGACAGATTGCTGGTGACGAGGATGCGCGCGCCGGAGTCCGAAAGCTTGTGCGACAGCGCGATCTCGCCGTCGAGCGGCGACAGATGCACGATGCGGGCGCCCGCCTTCAGCGCGCCGAAGAAGTTGACAGGATGGTCCGGCGTGTTGCCGAGGAACAGTGCGACGGATCTGTCCTTGCCGTAGCCGGCGCGGAGGAACGCAGCGGCCGCGATCTCGACCTTCTCTTCCAGCTCGGCATAGCTGATCGGCTGGTCGCGGAATTCGATCGCGGGTCGCGTGCCGTAGTCGGCAGCCGCCTGCGAAAGCAGGTCCGGCAACGTGCCGCGCTCGATCACATCGTCCCAGCGGACGCCTTGCGGATAATATTGTTCGCCGGGATGGGTCATGTGGATTTCAGCCAATCAAGAAGTCATTCCGGGGCGCTCGCGTTAGCGAGCGAACCCGGAATCTCGAGGTTCCGGGTTCATGCTTCGCATGCCCCGGAACGACTGGTGGTGAGAGCCCATCAAGCCGCCTTCGACGGCGCGGCGAGCGAGGCGAAGGTGCCGCCCGCGGCGGCGAGGCGCTTGAGCAACGCGCACGGCTCGAGCGAGGGATCGTTGGTCTCCTTGGCGTAATAGGAGAGACGATCGGCGATGTGCTTGAGGCCGACGGTGTCGGCCCAGAACATCGGACCGCCGCGGTAGATCGGCCAGCCATAGCCATAGAGCCAGATCACGTCGATGTCGCTCGGACGCGCTGCGATCCCTTCCTCGAGGATGCGCGCACCCTCGTTGATCATCGGGTACATCATGCGCTCGAGGATCTCGTCGTCGCTGACGACGCGGCGCTTTTTGCCGAGCTTCTGCAACGTCTCCTCGATCAGCTTCTCGACATCGGGATCGGGCAGCGGCGCGCGCGAGCCGCCTTCATACTTGTAGTAGCCCTTGCCGGTCTTCTGGCCGAAGCGGCCGGCTTCGCACAGCGCATCCGCGATTTCCGACTTGATGCCGCGGTCCTTGCGCGAGCGCCAGCCGATGTCGAGGCCGGCGAGATCGCTCATCGCGAACGGACCCATCGGCATGCCGAACTTGGTCACGACTGCATCGACCTGCTGCGGCAGCGCGCCTTCGAACAACAGCTTCTCCGACTGCTTGCCGCGCTGGGCCAGCATGCGGTTGCCGACAAAGCCGTCGCAGACGCCGACCACCGCCGGCACCTTGGCGATCTTGCGCGAGATCGCGACGGCCGTCGCGAGCGCATCCGGCGCCGTCTTGGCGGCGCGGACGATCTCGCAGAGCTTCATGACGTTGGCGGGCGAGAAGAAGTGCATGCCCAGCACGTCCTGCGGCCGTTTTGTCACTTTCGCGATCTCGTCGATGTTCAGGTAAGACGTATTGCTGGCAAGCACGGCGCCCGGCTTGGCATGCTGGTCGAGCGCACCAAACACTTCCTTCTTCACCGCCATGGTCTCGAACACGGCTTCGATGACAAGGTCAGCGTCCTTGACGTTCTCGAGGCCGACCTTGCCGTCGATCAGCGCCATGCGCTTGGCCGGAGCATCCGCCGGGATGCCGCCGCGCGCGGCGGTGGCCTCCCAGTTCTTCTGCATCACGCCCATGCCGCGCTTGAGCGCTTCCTCGCCGGTCTCGATCAGCGTCACGGGGATACCGGCATTGGCAAAGGACATCGCGATGCCGCCGCCCATGGTGCCGGCGCCGATGATGGCGACGCGATCGACCTTGCGCGGCTTGGTTCCGTCAGGCACGCCCGCGATTTTCGAGGCCTCGCGCTCGGCGAAGAAGGCATAGCGCTGCGCCTTGGACTGGTCGCTGGAGACGAGCTTCATGAAGCCTTCGCGCTCCTTCTTCAGGCCCTCGTCGAACGGTAGCTCGATGGCGGCGCGCACGGCATCGGCCGCGGCGAACGGGGCTTCCAGCCCCCTCGCCTTCTTGGTCAGCGCGGCGACCGCATTGGTGAAGATGGAGATATCGGCCTTGGCCGCAGCAAGCTTTGAGTCATCGTCGCGCAGCTTGCGCAGCGGGCGCTTCTCCGCGATCAGCTTGCGGGCAAAGGCTTCGCCGCCCGAGGCAGGGCCTTCCACGATCTCCTCAATCAGGCCGTTCTTCAGCGCCTCGGCCGCGCCGATCGGATCGCCGCTGACGATCATCTTCACGGCGAGTTCCGGGCCGACCGCGCGCGGCAGGCGCTGCGTGCCGCCGGCGCCGGGCAACAGGCCGAGTTTCACTTCGGGCAGGCCGAGCTTGGCTTCCTTCACCGCCACGCGATAGTGGCATGCCAGTGCGACCTCGAGGCCGCCGCCGAGCGCGGTGCCGTGGATGGCGGCAACGATCGGCTTCGGCGAATTCTCCATCAGCGTCAGCACCTCGGCGAGGCCCGGCGGCTTCGGCGGCTTGCCGAACTCGGTGATGTCGGCGCCGGCGATGAAGGTGCGGCCGCCGCAGGTCAGCACGATGGCCTTGATGGCGCCATCTGCGATCGCTTCCTTCATGCAATCGAAAATACCGCCGCGCACCGCTGCGCTCAGCGCATTCACGGGAGGGCTGTCCACCGTGACGATACCGACGGCGTCATGACGTTCGAGTTTGACCACTGCGCTCACGAGACTCTCCCTCAATCCTTGTTCTTCGTTGCTTAACTTGCGTCGAGTAGCTGCCGGTTTTGCGCTCAGAAGCTACGCTGGAAGCTAGTTTCGCACTGCGAAATTAAATTCCACATCTTGACACGGAGGGTTATTTTGAAGCACGTCCGTTGTCAACGAGACAGAACACCAAGCAGGGAATGAAGCGTCCAGCCAAGAAAACGGCGACCGATCGCAGCTTCGTCGTCGCGCTTTCCCGCGGCCTCGATGTGTTGCGCGCATTCCATCCCAATGACGGACTTCTGGGCAATCAAGAGCTTGCCGCCCGTACCAAATTGCCAAAGCCGACCGTTTCCCGGCTCACCTACACTCTGACAAAGCTCGGTTATCTTACTCCGGTCCCTCGCTTCGAAAAGTATCAGCTCGCGCCCTCAGCCATGGCGCTGGGGTATGCCGCCCTGGCGAATTTGGGGGTCCGGCATCTGTCCGAAGCGTTCCGCGAGGAAGTGATGCGCGAGACCGGCGGCGCGGTAGCCGTCGGCGCCCGCGATCGCCTCAGCATGATCTATTTCGGGCAAAGCCGTAACGGGCTTACGCTCGGTGTGCAGCTCGACGTCGGTTCGCGGATACCGATTGCAACCACTGCAATGGGTCGTGCGTATATCTGGGCACTGCCGCCGGACGACCGTGCCGCTTTGTTGCGCGAACTGCGCGAACATTACGGCAGCCGCTGGCCGAAGATGCGCGACGGCATCGAGCGCGCCGGCGAGACTGTGGCGCGCTATGGCTTCGCGACTTCTGCCGGCGAGTGGCAGGACGACGTGCATGCCGTAGGTGTCGCGCTCAAGCTGAATGACGGAACCGGACCCTATGCCTTCAATTGTGGCGCGCCGGCATTCCGCTTCACGGAAGATCGCTTGATGAACGACATTGGACCGCGTCTGGTCGCGATGGTAAGGAACATCGAAACTGCCCTGGGCGGCATCGTGGCGCCCACAAAAAAAGAAGAAAGCAAGCGGGGAAGAGGAGGGAGAACGCGTGTTGTCGAGGGGATCAGATAGCCGTCGCGCGAGCGAACGGAGGATGAATTCGCGAGGTCGCATCTGCCCGATTGCGTTGGGCACAGCGATATGACGCAGGCCCAGCTCGCGCAGGGCAATGCCCCCCTGCTCGCGGTTCGCGACGTCAGCGTCGTGTTCGGCGGCATCATCGCCTTGAACGGCGTCACCTTCGACATGCAAAAGGGCCAGATCCTCGGCCTGATCGGGCCGAACGGCGCCGGCAAGACCACGCTGTTCAACTGCCTGTCGCGGCTCTATCAGCCGTCTTCCGGCGACATTCTGATGGAAGGCATCAGCATCCTGACGCGCCCGGCGCACAAGATCGCCGAGATCGGCATCGGCCGCACCTTCCAGAACGTCGCGCTGTTCCCCAACCTCTCCGTGCTCGACAACGTCCGCATCGGCTGCCATGCGCGCACCTCCTCGGACATCATCAGCGACTCCATCAGGCTTGCCTGGGTCCGCCGCGGCGAAGCCGAGATCAACAAGAAGGTGCACGAGATCGTAGCCTATCTCGATCTCGAAAGCGTCGCGCACACCACAGTCTCGGGCCTGCCCTTCGGCACCCAGAAGCGCGTTGAGCTTGCCCGCGCGCTCGCGGCCGATCCGAAGATCCTCCTGCTCGACGAGCCGGCGGGCGGCCTCAACCACGAGGAAGTCTATGTGCTCGGCGACCTGGTCCGCCGCATCCGGGACGAGCGCCACATGACCGTGCTGCTGGTCGAGCACCACATGGGCCTCGTGATGTCGATCGCAGACCATGTCGTGGCACTGAATTTCGGCCGCAAGCTGGCCGAGGGAACCCCTAGCCAGGTCCAGGCCAACCCTGACGTGATCAAGGCGTATCTCGGGAGCAAGGACCAATGACCGCGATGCTCAACGTCAAGGACCTGCGCGCCTATTACGGCCAGGTGCAGGCCCTGCATGGGCTATCCTTCTCGCTCAACGAGGGCTCGCTCACCACGCTGCTCGGGGCCAACGGCGCCGGCAAGACCACCACGCTCCGGGCGATCTGCAACATGGTGCGCTCGACCGGCGCCATCGAGTTCGAGGGCGCACCGCTCGGCAACCGCTCCACGGAGAGCATCGTCCGCCTCGGCATTGCGCATGTGCCGCAGGGCCGCGGCACCTTCACCACCATGACGGTGGAAGAGAATCTGCAGCTCGGGGCGATTTCCCGCAAGGATTCCGCCGGCATCGTCTCCGACATCGAGCGCATGTATACGCACTTCCCGGTGCTGAAGGAGCGCTACACGCAGCAGGCCGGCACGCTGTCGGGCGGCGAGCAGCAGATGCTCGCGGTTGCCCG
>DATEJC010000466.1:0-5708 GCA_035278345.1 Bradyrhizobium sp.
GCATCACCAACAAGATGGAATGGCCGGACTGGAAGTCTCCGGCCGCGGGCGCAAGGGACGCCGACGCGCTGCTGACCCCGACCGGCCGCCCCGGCAGTCCGCTCGGGGCGCGCGCGTTGGTCCTGGACAAGCCCGGCCTGCTCATCCACGGCACGAATTCGCCGAAAACCATCGGCCACCTCGTCGCCTCCGGATGCATCCGGTTGGTGAATGACGACGTCGAAGACCTGTATCGGCGGGTTTCCCTGGAGACGCGGGTGGTTTTCGTCAGCTAAGGGCCGCGAACACCCGATCACGAATCCTTCCCAAAGCCGTGAAGCTGTTTCGACCGCCGGGTTCCGAAGAAGTCCAGCTTGAGCCGGACGAAATACGATTTCCGTTGCGGCGACATACGGCTGCAACTGCTCGGGACGATCCTGACGTCACGAATTGAGCTGGGAGTAACGGTCATGTCGGCGATCCTGCACCTGCTCTACCGCGAATATTGCAAGAGTCGGCTGTCGGAAATGAACGCCCTGCCGCTCATTCCGGCGTCGAGAGATTGAGCGCGTTTTTTTTCACTGGTTTCCTCCCCCAAAAACTAGCCCCGGCTCATGGCCGGGGCTTTTTTTGTGAGGTCGCGGGATAACCAGTGGCTTATTTCGACACGTGCAACAAGGAAAGCTTGGTGGCGATGTCCTTGAACACGGAAGCAGTCTGCGACGCCGAGGTCACCAGGTAGAAATTGCTGGCGCCCGACGCGCAATATTGCAGCACCGCCGAGGTCGGATCGCCGCCGGTATTCACCTGGATCGAGTAGATGGTGATGTTGGCGGACTTGGCGTTGTCGCAGAGGATCTTCTGCCGTCCGTCGATCGAAGCAGCGTCGCTGTACCAGCGGTTCTGCGTGTTCAAGCCGTCGGACAGGATCACCAGGGCGTCCTTGTAGACGTAACCCGATTCCTTGGCCGGCGCGTTGAAGGGATCGCCAGCCGACAGCGTCTGCCAGCCCCACGCCAGGCCAATGCCCTGGTTGGTATTGCCGGTCGGCTGCATGGCATCGATCTTCGACTTCAGCGATGCCCAGTCGTAGCTGAGCGGCATGACCGTTTCGAGATAGGGAGTAGAGCCGGTAGCACAGTAGGAATACTGCTCCGCCGGGAACAGGGTCGACGTATTGGTCGCAATCGGCGTCGTGTTCAATGTGTCGTAGCTCTGGTCGCGGTCGGTGAGGCAACCGCTCCACTTGTTGTGGTTCTTCGGCGTCCAGGTCTTGCCGGCGCCAACGCAGGCACTTTGTGACTTGTAGGTATTGCTGCTGCAGGAACCATTGACGGCTTCCCAATCAGCCCAGTTGATCCAGGACGCGTTGTAATTGGACGCGCCCATGTTGACGTCCTTGGCGAACGGCACGATCGAAATGTAGATGTCGCCGTTGACGGTGGCGAGCTTGCTCAGCTGGTCGACCAGGTCCTTGGCGGCCGGCTTCAATGCGGTCATCTTGCCGTCCTGGGCCATCGAGCCGGTGTTGTCGAGCACCAGCGCAACGCGCATGCGGACATTGCCCCACGACGTCGTCGACGCGGTATTGAAGTTCATGGTCGGGAAGCCCGCGACCCGCATGAAGTCGGTGATGATGTTTCCCGATCCGGAGAGCTGGATCTTGTTGGGGCTCGTGCCGGAAGCCGGCGTATAGGCGCCGGTGATCGAGACGTTCTGCGCGTCCTTGTTGTTGTACAGGGCGTAGAAATAATCCGACGCCTTTGTATTGACTTGCGACGAACTGATCGTGCCCATCGACAGGTCCTTCGACAGCATCAGCGCGGTCGAGTCGAGCGCTGCCTGCATCGACGAACGAGCGGCGTTGGCCCGCGTGTAGTCGATCGCCGCGCCGACGAAGCTGATGATCGGGATCGCGGCCAGCGCAAAGATGACCGCGACGTTGCCGCGATCCTGCTTGAAAAAGCGCCGCCCGAACAATTGCCACCTGTCAAACCTGATCATTTCCGCCCCTGGAGGGATATGCCCCGTGGACCCTGTCTATCCGAGCCGTTTCAATGTCGGCTTAAGCGGGACGGTTAAAAAAGAGCGCATTCCGGAAAGAAATGTTAACGAAGGCAGGCCCGGCCTTGCGCGCAGACCGAGGACATTGACGCGGCCGGGAATTTGCCGGGATCCCGGCATTGCGGCGTGCCCGTCTGCCGCAGCCATCAAGACGCTCGGGCTAGACTTGGTCGCAACTACCCCTCACCCCCACGGGCCGCGCCGCGGCGTCCCGCCGCCCCATGGGCCGCGCGGCGGATAGCTGCGCCCGCCCATCGGCATCCCGTCCTGGCCGCCGATTTCCGCCGCCAGCGCCTGCAGCGCGGCGATGCGGTTTGCGGTCGACGGATGCGTCGCGAACAGGTTGTCCATGCCCTGCCCTGTCAGCGGGTTGATGATGAACATGTGCGCGGTCGCCGGGTTGCGCTCGGCGTCGTAGTTCGGCACCTGGTGCGCGGCGTTCTCGATGCGGGAGAGCGCGGAAGCCAGCCACATCGGGTTGCCGCAGATGCGCGCGCCGAGATTGTCGGCGGCGTATTCGCGGGTGCGGCTGATCGCCATCTGCACCAGCATGGCGGCGAGCGGCGCCAGGATCATCATCGCGATCGAGCCGATGATGCCGGGGCCGTTGCTGTTGCCGCGGTGGCCGCCGAAGAACATGCCGAACTGCGCGATCATGCCGATGGCGCCCGCGATGGTCGCGGTGATGGTCATGGTCAGCGTGTCGTGATTCCTGATGTGCGCGAGCTCGTGCGCGATCACGCCAGCGAGCTCTTCGCGCGAGAGCTGCTGCGTCAGCCCGACGGTGACGGCGACGGCGGCGTTGTCGGGGTTGCGGCCGGTCGCGAACGCATTGGGCTGCGCCTCGTCCATCAGGAAGACGCGCGGCATCGGCAACTGCGCGCGCGAGGCAAGCTCGGCAACGAGGTTGTAGAGATCCGGCGCGCTCGACCGGTCGACCTCGTGGGCGCCGTACATCGACAGCACCATGCGGTCGGAATTCCAGTACGTGAACAGGTTCATGCCCGCGGCGATGACGAGGGCAATCAGCGCGCCGCCCTTGCCGCCGATCAGGAAGCCGACGCCCATGAAGAGCGCGGTGAGGCCTGCGAGCAGAAGCGCGGTGCGGAAGTAGTTCATGGCATTCGTCCTCCACGGCTAGAAGTAGGTACCGGGGAACCCGCCTTGCAAGGGCGCGCGGCTGCGTCGCGGCGACGCGGAAGTCCTACATTGCGGCGATTTTATGCAGGCAGCCGGTGTTTCTGCGGAGTTTAACGGCCGGACAAATCAACCCGGAGCGTGCTAAAGACGGCGCTGCGCCGCATCACGTACCCGCGCCGACCCCCTTCATTCCAAGGTAGCGCATGGCAAAGACCCACGCGAAGCGTCTTCCTGACATTGTTGCCCTGATCGCGCTGTGCGCGGCGTGCTGGCTGGCGATGCCCGCCGCAACCGTGAGCGCCGCCACCAATGCGAAGCAGCGCGTGGTGCAGCCGGCGAAGAAGCCGGAAGCGAAGAAGTCGGAAGCGAAACCGGCGGCGAAGAAGGACGCCAAACCCGCGCGTGAAACGGCGGGCAAGAAAGCTTCTCCGGGGAAGACCGCGCATCGCAAGGGCAAGCCGGTGAAACAGGCCGCGAAAGCCAAGCGCGGCAAGAAGCCGGCCGCCGACGATGATGACGACGAGGACGAGAAGGAGCCGTCGACGCCACCGCTCACCGGCGAGCTCGCCGTGGTGAAGAAGGTGATTGAGCTGGCGCGCGACGGCGAGACGGACGACGCCACCGAAGCGGCCAAGGCAATCGAGGATCCGGCGGGGCAAAAGCTCGCCGAGTGGTTCATCCTGCGTCATCCCGAGAGCCAGGCGCGCTTTGCCCGCTTTGCAGCCTTCATTGCCAACAACCCTGCATGGCCGAGCAACACGCTGATGCGCCGCCGCGCCGAAGCGCGGCTGTGGCAGGAGAAGGCTGACAATGCGACCATCCGCGCCTTCTTTGCCGACAAGGCGCCGCTCACGGCGAAAGGCCGCTTCGCGCTGGCGCGCGCCCTGCTGGCGGACGGCGATCGCCTCGCCGCCGCGCGCGAGGTCAAGGCGGCCTGGCGCACGGAAGAACTCGGCGAAGCCACCGAAGAGATGGCCTACGAGGAATTCAAGGACCTCTTGGCGCGCGAGGATCATCGCGCGCGCATGGACAAGCGGATCGGCGCCAAGGAGATTTCCGCGGCGATGCGCGCGGCCAAGCGGCTCGGCGACGATTACGTTTCGATCGTCAAGGCCTGCAGCGCCGTGAAAGGCGATGCCGACAAGGCGCTGGGCAAGCTTAACGATGTGCCGGAGGAAGCGCGCGCCGATCTCGGCTATGTGCTGTGCCGGGTCAAATGGGCGCTGAAGAAGGAGAAGATCATCGAGGCGGCGAAGATGATCGTCGCGGCGGCGCCCGACACCATGGCGCAGCAGGACACCGACGAATGGTGGCGCGACCGCCGCACCGTCTCGCGAAAACTGCTCGACCTGGGCGAATTCCAGCTGGCCTATGACGTGGTAAAGGATGCGGCGACGCCGACGCTGGACGCCTACCGCGCCGACTACGCCTTCATGCCGGGCTGGATCGCGATGCGCTACCTCAACGATCCCGCCACCGCGCGCAAATATTTTGCCGATATCGACAAGGGACTTTCCAATCCGATCACGCTGGCGCGCGCCAATTACTGGCGCGCCCGGGCCGAAGAGGCTGCCGGCAATGCCGCCGCCGCTCGAAAATTCTACGAAGCATCGAGCAGATATCCGACCGCCTATTACGGGCAGCTGTCGCGGGCAAAACTCGGCCTCGAGCCGGTCGAGCTGCGCATGCCGCATCCGCAGGCGACTTCAGCGGCAAGCGCCGATGAGCGCGTGCGCGCGGCCGAAATGCTCTATGCCGTCGGCGAGAGGGATATGGTGAAGGCCTTTGCGCATGATCTTGGCGAAGAATGCCAGGACGAGGCCGTGATAGCCGCGGTGGGCGAGGTGACCTACGTCCGCGAGGACGCGGTCGCCATGCTGCAGCTCGGCAAGAATGCGCTCGGCCGCGGCTTTGCCATGGATCACTACGCCTTCCCGATCATCGGCATTCCGCCGCACAAGCAACACGAGCCGGCGATCGAGCACGGCATGATCTATTCGGTGGCGCGCACCGAAAGCGCGTTCGACCAGCGCGACCATTCGCACGCCGACGCCGTCGGGCTGATGCAGGTCACGCCCGAGGCCGGCAAGGACACCGCCAAGCGTTTCGGCGTCAGCTATGACTGGAACCGGATGAAGAAGGATCCGGTCTACAACACGCAGATGGGCGCGGCCGAGCTTTCCGCGCTGATGAGCGAGTACAAGGGATCGCTGATCATGACTTTTGCCGGCTACAATGCCGGCCGCGGCCGGGTGCGCGACTGGATCAAGCTGCGCGGCGATCCGCGCGATCCGAATGTCGATGCGGTCGACTGGGTGGAGCGCATCCCCTTCTCCGAAACGCGCAACTATGTGCAGCGCGTGATCGAAAATCTCGGCGTCTACCGCGCCCGCTTCGGCACCGGCACGTCGGCGCCGGCGATGGCCGCAAAGCCCGAGCCGGCAGCGCCCACGCTCGCCGCCAAGCCCGAGCCGGCGCCGGCGATGGCGAAACGGGAACAGGCGCCGGCGCCGGGACCGGCCAGC
>DATEJC010000467.1:0-5066 GCA_035278345.1 Bradyrhizobium sp.
GGCGGTTCGTTCTCTGTGGCACTTTCCCTGGGGTTGCCCCCGCCGGATGTTATCCGGCACCGCATGTCGATGGAGCCCGGACTTTCCTCTCCGGCAGCCTTTCGACCGTAGCCGGAGCGGCCGTCCGGCCGACTGACGCCCCTGTGATGGGGCTCAGGACGAGGGAAATCAAGCCCGGCCGACCCTGCTAAATGGATTTTGGTAACCGAATTTTGCGGTGCCGCCTGTTCGGATCGGCATCTGGCTTTCCGATGGCAGCCATCGCCATTGCCGGCTTGTCAAACCCGGCGGACGGGTTCAGACCTAGCCCATGAATCCCGACGTTCCGGATGAAATCGCAAAAGCCCTTCTTGGCAGTGAATCCGATTCCATCATCGCGACCGACCGCGAGGGCCGCATCAGCTTCTGGAACCCCGGCTCGGAACGCATTTTTGGTTTCTCGGCCGCGGAGGCGGTCGGCCAATCGCTCGACCTGATCATTCCCGAAAATCTGCGGGCTCGCCACTGGAGCGGATATCGCCGGGTGATGCAAACCGGAAGCAGCGTTTACGGTCGCGGCGATGTGCTGTCGGTACCGGCATTGACGAAGGACGGGCGGCGCATTTCGGTCGAGTTCACCATTGTTATGTTGCGGAACGGGCAGGGCGAACTGAGCGGAATGGTGGCGGTGTTGCGCGACGTCAGCCAGCGCTTTGCCGAGGTCAGGGAGTTGAAGCGCAGGCTTGCGGCAATTGCCGAGGCAAAATAGAGCTGGTCTGCTCTCGACGAACCGGATGCCGCCCGGGTCCGGCTCGTCAAACTGGTCAAAAAAATCTTTCTGAAGATGTCGTTTTGCGTCTCCGCCGTTCGACCGGATGTCGGCGATCCAGCCGATCAACGAGGAGTTTTCGACATGCAATATCTGCTGCTGATCTATCGAAGCGAAGCCGAACTGGGCAAGATGGACGCTGCCGCGCGCCAGAAGATGACGGCGGATTACGGCGAATTTACCCAGTCGATCATCCAGAGCGGCCATTTCAAGGCTGGCGACGGCCTGCAGCCGTCGACGACGGCGACCACGGTGCGCGTTCGTGACGGCAAGATGCTGACGACGGACGGTCCGTTCGCGGAAACCCGCGAACAACTGGGCGGCTATTACCTGGTCGAAGCCAAGGATCTCGACACGGCGCTCGGCCTTGCTGCGCGGATTCCAGGCGCCAAGGAAGGCTCGATCGAAGTCAGGCCAATCATGATCTATAAGTGACGGCGCAGTCGTCATTCCGGGGCGGCTCGACATCGCCCCGGAACGACAATGAATGACCGCACGCGATGACCCCCAGCGAAGTCGAAAAGATATTCCGCGACGAGGCGGGCCGGGCGATGGCCACGCTGATCCGCCTCGTTGGCGATTTCGATCTTGCCGAGGACGTGCTGCAGGATGCCTTTGCGGTGGCGCTGGAGCGCTGGCCGCAAGGCGAGGTGCCGGCCAACCCGCGCGCATGGCTGGTCAATGTCGGGCGCAACAAGGCGATCGACCGCGTCCGCCGCAACATCGCCTTTCGCGGCAAGCAGCGGCAATTGACGCATGAGCTGGAGCTCAACGCGTCCGCGCCGTGCGAGGCGGCAGACGAAGTGCTTGACGACGACATGCTGCGGCTGATCTTCACCTGCTGCCATCCGTCCTTTGCGCCGGAGGTGCAGGTGGCGTTGACGTTGCGCACCGTCTGCGGATTGAGCACGGCGCAGGTCGCGCGTGCGTTCCTGACAAGCGAAGACGCCATGGCGCAGCGGTTGTTGCGCGCGAAGCAAAAGATCCGCCTCGCCGGCATTCCCTACGAAGTGCCGGAACGCGATGCGCTTGTCCCGCGGCTGCACGGCGTGCTCGCGGTGGTCTATCTCGTCTTCACCGAGGGCTATGCTGCAACGTCCGGCGAAGACCTGATGCGCCCCGACCTCGCGCGCGAAGCGATCCGGCTGGCGCGGCTGCTTGACGGGTTGATGCCGGGCCGCGGCGAGATCAAGGGCCTGCTCGCCTTGATGCTGCTGCACGACGCGCGCCGCGCCGGGCGCGAGACCGCCGGCGGCGATATCGTGCTGCTGGAAGAGCAGGACCGGTCGCTCTGGGATAGGGCGCAGATTGCCGAAGGTTTGCGGCTCGTCGAGGACGCCTTGCGCATGCCGGGCCGGCCGGAGTCCTACGCGGTGCAGGCAGCGATCGCCGCGCTTCATGCGCGCGCGTCGAATTACGCGGACACCGACTGGCCGCAGATCGCAGGGCTCTACCAGGTGCTGCTGCGCATCAGTCCGTCGCCGGTGATCGAGCTCAACCACGCCGCCGCGGTGTCAATGGTCGATGGTCCGGACCGTGCGCTTCAACTGATCGATGCGCTGGAGGCGCGCGGCGGCCTCAGGGGTTACGAGTTGTTGCCCGCGGTGCGCGCCGATCTGCTTCGCCGGCTCGGCCGCCACGATGACGCGCGCAAGGCCTACCTGGCGGCGTCCGCGGCGACGCAGCTCGAACCGCTGCGCCGCCTCTATGCACGCCGTTTGGCAGAACTAAGTCAATGACAACAGCGGGCCGCATCATTTTGGCCGCAAGAATGCGAACTCGTTCACATTCAATGGCCCATCTCGCGTGCTATGCTTGGGTACTGCAGGCAAATGGACGAGCTGTGCTCTCCCTCAGCAGGGCTGCATCTCCGATCCCATGTGAACGAAAGATGGCGGCTTGCTTCCCTGCATCATTGCTGGAGGTGGATCATGCATGCGGTTTCAGCCGAATGGAGTCCCGCTTCGACAGCTCCGTCTGACCGCGATCTGGAAATCTGCGCATTGGACTTCGATGGTATCGTCCATGCGGTTCCTTTTCCCTGTCACAAGGACGGGTCCAGTTGGGTCGACCGGCGTGGCAAAGCGCTCGCCGACATTCAGCCGACGCATTGGCGCAAGTGGGCTGAGCCACGCTAGTCCTTTGGACCGTTGCGATCCGGCGGATCGTAGCTCGTGTTCGATTTCGCGCGACAATTTACGCGACGATTCAGGAGAATTTCCGCATCTCCTGCTCGCGGCGCCCGAATGCGTGGGGTGACAATCTCCGTCGTCGGTAATTCGGCGACTGCCCCTCACCCCGACCCTCCAAGAGCGAGCTTTCGCCCGTCTCTTCCCCCAGGAAGACGAGGTGAGGGGGGCTCGCCGCCGCTGCGGAACTACTTTGTTGCCACGTTCACCGCCTCGCTTGGCAGGCTCGCCAGCAACGCATGCAGCGTCTCCATGGTCGAACGGTCGCAGATGCCGTCAACCTTGGCGGGGCGGAAATGACGTTGGAACGCGGAGACCACTTCCATGGTCGCGCCGTCATACCTGCCGGTGACCGGAATGCCGTAGCCGTATTTGGCGAACGCGGTCTGCATGTTCATGACGCCGTCGCTGATGGCCCCTAACTGCAGCAGCTCGCCGCGCACGATTGGCGCCGGTTGCACCCAGTGGCCGACACCGGAGTTGGCCAGCGAATGCCACGGGAATTTCTCGCCGGGATCCTTCTTGCGCGAGGGTGCGACATCGGAATGGCCGAGCACGCGATGGCCGGGGATGTTGCGGCGGAGCATGATGCCGCGGCACAACGCAATGACAGCCGCGATCTGGCGCAGCGGGAAGTCCGGATAGCCCCAGTCGTGGCCGCGGTTGACGATCTCGATGCCGATCGAGCACGAGTTGATGTCGTCCTCGCCCGCCCAACTCGAGACACCGGCGTGCCAGGCGCGCTTTGCCTCCGGCACGCATTGTACGATGCGGCCGTCCTCCAGCACGATGTAATGCGCCGACACGTCGGTGCCGGGCGTACAGAGCTGCGCGATCGCGCCCTCGACGTCGGGCATGCCGGTATAGTGCAGCAGGATCATGTCGGGCGCGCGGCTCTTGTTCCGCTCGCCATGGTTCGGCGAGGGGATGACGTCGGACGCGATCGAGGAATCCGGAGTAAAGGCCTTCATGTCCGCGGTGCCCTTCGGGATCGGGAGGGCGCGTTGACGCTTCGAATCAATACCAACAGACGCGAACGAACCAGACGGCATGACAAAACCCAAAACCGGGCAAGACGACGGCAGACAAAGATGGACGTTTACTATTCCTTTACGAACTCGTCGTGGCAATCGGAGAAGTCACTCGCGCAGCCGCATTTTGGCGGAGTGTGTGCGGGGTGCATCAGTGCATGTCGCGCGGCGGGGCAAGCGCCTAAAAGCCGCGCAAGATCGTCAACGCTTTCTTAAGGCTAAGTGCCGTTACTAAGTGGTGAAGAGCCGCGACCTCCGTGGGAGCGGCCAAGGCCATTTTCGCGTTCGAATTCCATGGCAGCCCGGCAAATTCCGTCTTCAGAACAGGGTTTGCGGCCCGCGGGGACGAGCGTAGTTGGCGTGCAACGGCATTTCGACCGGAACAGCCCGGTAAAGCGCGGGGATTTGAGGCGCCATGGGCCTGTCAGCGTCAGGGTTCCCTTGTTCCGACCGGCGCGCAGCCGGGGCATCCGCATGACGTCGGCGGAGCGCCATATCTCCGTGCTCGGCCGCGAAGCGGTCGAATGGCTCGCGCCGCGCGCTGAAGGCATCTATGTCGACGCCACCTTCGGCGCCGGCGGCTACAGCCGGGCGATCCTTGACGTTGCCGGTACCAGGGTGATCGGCATCGACCGCGATCGTACCGCCATTGCTGGCGGCTTCGATCTGGTCGACCGTTCCGAAGGCCGGCTGGAACTGGTGCAGGACCGCTTCTCCAATCTCGCCGATGTCTGCGCCGCGCAGGGCACTGAGGCAGTCGATGGCGTCGTCATGGATGTCGGCGTGTCCTCGATGCAGCTCGACCAGGGCGAGCGCGGCTTCTCGTTCCGCTTCGACGGCCCGCTCGACATGCGGATGGGGCAGGAGGGGCCGACCGCGGCGGATGTCGTGGCAAAAGCGTCCGAGGTCGACCTTGCCAACATCATCTACATCTATGGCGAAGAGCGAAACTCCCGCCGCATCGCGCGCGCCATTGTAGCTGCGCGCAGGGAAGTGCCGATTGCGACCACGCGGGCGCTCGCCGATCTCGTCGCCAGG
>DATEJC010000468.1:0-5458 GCA_035278345.1 Bradyrhizobium sp.
GAGCGGGCTGCTTGCTGGTGTACCACCGCCGCGCGCGGCGCGGGCGCGAGTTCGGGATCGGCGAGGCGGTTGACCGGCTCGTCCCCCAGCGCGCAATCGACCCCGGCCTCGAGATAAAAGGCCAGCAATTGCTGCACGGTAGGGGGCGGCTCGGGGGGCATGGCGGTGGCTTGCGGCATCCCGGTCAATCTATGCCGGCGGGCGTCCAGGCGAAACGCATTTCCATGGTTGTCCTCTCCTCAAAAATCGGAAACAACGGGGGCTCTTTGGAAGCGTTCTTGACCGGGCGCAAGGCAGATCACTGGACAGATCATGAGCAGCGAAGAGTTACCCCCGCGCGAATCCATGGAATTCGACGTCGTGATCGTCGGCGCCGGCCCGTCCGGCCTTTCCGCGGCGATCCGGCTCAAGCAGATCAATCCCGATCTCAATGTGGTCGTGGTGGAGAAGGGTTCCGAAGTCGGCGCGCACATCCTCTCGGGCGCGGTGATCGATCCGGTCTCGCTCGACAAGCTGATCCCCGACTGGCGTCAGGACCCCGATTGCCCGCTGCAGACCCAGGTCAAGGACGACCGCTTCTACTGGATGACCGCGGGCGGCGCGGTCCGGCTGCCGAACTTCATCATGCCGCCGCTGATGGACAATCATCACTGCTATATCGGTTCGCTCGGCAATGTCTGCCGCTGGCTCGCGCCGAAGGCCGAAGCGCTCGGCGTCGAAATCTATCCGGGCTTTGCCGCGGCCGAGGTGCTCTATGACGAGAACGGCGCGGTGAAGGGCATCGCCACCGGCGACATGGGCATCGCCAGGGACGGCTCGCACAAGGATTCCTATACCCGCGGCATGGAACTGCTCGGCAAGTACACGCTGTTCGCCGAAGGCGCACGCGGCAGCCTCTCCAAGCAGTTGATCGCGAAGTTCGGCCTCGACGCCAAGAGCGAGCCGCCGAAATTCGGCATCGGCCTTAAAGAGGTCTGGCAGATCGATCCTGCAAAACACCAGAAGGGCTTGATCCAGCATTCCTTCGGCTGGCCGCTCAATAATTCCACCGGCGGCGGCTCGTTCCTCTATCACTATGACGACAACCGCGTCGCAGTCGGCTTCGTCGTGCATCTCAACTACGACGATCCCTATTTGTCGCCGTTCGACGAATTCCAGCGCTTTAAGACCCATCCATCGATCCGCTCCGTGTTCGAAGGCGGCAAGCGGCTCGCCTATGGCGCGCGCGCCATCACCGAGGGCGGTTACCAGTCGGTGCCACGCCTGACATTCCCGGGCGGCGCGCTGGTCGGCTGTGCTGCCGGTTTCGTCAACGTGCCGCGCATCAAGGGCGTGCACAACGCGATGGGCACCGGCATGCTCGCAGCCGAACACGTTGCGGCGGCGCTCGGCGCCGGCCGCGCCGGCGATGAAATCGTCGACTACGAAAATGCCTGGCGCGATTCCGCCGTCGGCAAGGACCTCTACAAGGTCCGCAACGCCAAGCCGCTATGGTCGAAGTTCGGCACCATCCTCGGCGTTGGGCTCGGCGGCTTCGACATGTGGTGCAACACGCTGTTCGGCTTTTCGCTGTTCGGTACCCAGTCGCACGCAAAGCCCGACCGCAAGACGCTCGACCCGGCCAGGCAGCACCAGCCGATTGCTTACCCGAAGCCCGACGGCAAGATTTCCTTCGACAAGTTGTCGTCTGTATTTCTGTCCAACACCAATCATGAAGAGGACCAGCCGGTTCACCTCAAGGTCGCCGACATGAACCTGCAGAAGACCTCGGAACTTGACGTCTTCGCCGGTCCCTCGAACCGTTATTGCCCGGCCGGCGTTTACGAATGGGTGGAAGAGGCCTCGGGTCCGCGCTTCCAGATCAACGCGCAGAACTGCGTTCACTGCAAAACCTGCGACGTCAAAGACCCCAACGGCAACATTACCTGGGTTCCGCCGGAGGGCGGTGGCGGACCGAACTACGAGGCGATGTAACCACCTTTGCGTGAGGTATGGCGGTATCCGGTCACGATACCGCCACACTGCGAGGGTTTGCAGGCAAAGTCGGCTGAATCGGCGGCGGCCGGGCGATATGCCACTTGATTCGCCAGCGCTTTTCCTTGCGGTTCAACGCCAAAAGCGGCATTGTCGCGGGCCTTAGAGGCCGCTGGGTCGGGGCTGCCCTCGCTGATTGCCATACACCGTTAAATTCTGGAGCCAGGCAGACCGTGATGCTTTCCACTCGTTTCCATCGCTGGGCGATAGCCGCGCTCACCGCTTCCGCGCTGGCGCTGCCCGGCCATGTGCTGGCGCAGACCCCGGAGCATCCGACCGATCATGCGGCGCAGTTTCCGACCAAGAATGACCTGAAGTCGATGACGATGTCCGGCAGCTATCTCGCCGCGCGCCACGCCAGCGTGGAGCGCGATGCAGGCTCGGCTGCCGCGTTCTACCGTTCGGCGCTGCGTACGGATCCCAAGAACAACGAGTTGCTCGACCGCGCCTTCATCTCCTCGCTCGCGGACGGGGACATCGACGAGGCGGTCAAGCTCGCCGACCGCATCCTCACCCAGGACAAGTCCAACCGCGTTGCCCGCCTCGTGGTCGGCGTGCGCGATCTCAAGCAGAAGAAATACGCAACCGCGCAGCTCAACATCAACCAGTCGATCCGCGGGCCGATCACCGATCTCGTCGCAACGCTGCTGTCGGCCTGGGCAAGCTTTGGCGCGGGCGACTCGAAGGCTGCGATTGCCAATATCGACAAGCTGACCGGGCCGGAATGGTATCCGATCTTCAAGGACCTGCACGCCGGCATGATCAACGAGCTGGCGAACCGCGAGAAGGATGCGGGCGCGCGGCTCGAGCGCTCCTACAAGCTCGACGATTCCATGCTGCGTGTGGTCGACGCCTGGGCGCGCTGGAATTCGCGCAACAAGGATGGCGCGGCCGCTGCTGCGATATACGAGGCCTTCGACAAGAAGCTGCCGCGGCATCCGCTGGTGCAGGAAGGCCTGAAGGAAGTCCGCGCAGGCAAGAAGCTGCCGCCGCTGGTCGATTCCGCGCAGGCCGGCGCAGCCGAAGCTCTTTACGGCATTGGAGCCACCCTGACCCGCCGCGGCGGCGAGGATCTGGCGCTGGTCTATCTGCAGCTCTCTCTCTATCTGCAGCCGACCCATCCGATGGCGCTGCTCTCGCTCGCTGATCTCTATGAGTCCGTGAAGAAGCCGGCGATGGCGATCAAGGTCTATGAGCGCGTGCCGGCGAGTTCGCCGCTAAAACGCAATGCGCAAATTCAGCTGGCGACCAATCTCGATGCGGTCGATCGCAGCGATGAAGCGATCAAGATCCTCAAGGACGTGATCGAGCAGGCGCCGAAGGACATCGAGGCTGTCATGGCGCTCGGTAATATCGAACGTGGCCGCAAGAAATTCGCGGATTGCGCGGTGACCTATTCCAAGGGCATCGACGCCATGCCGGCGACGGCGGAAAAAAACGCCTGGGTGACCTATTACTACCGCGGCATCTGCGAGGAGCGCTCCAAGCAGTGGACCAAGGCCGAGGCCGACATGCGCAAGGCGCTCGAGTTGCAGCCCGAGCAGCCGCATGTGTTGAACTATCTCGGCTATTCCTGGATCGACCAGGGCGTCAATCTCGACGAAGGCATGAAGATGATCAAACGCGCCGTCGATCAGCGTCCTGACGACGGCTACATCGTGGACTCCCTGGGCTGGGCTTACTATCGCATCGGCAACTACGAAGACGCGGTGAAGCATCTGGAGCGAGCCATCGATCTCAAGCCGGAAGATCCGACCATCAACGATCATCTTGGCGATGCCTATTGGCGCGTCGGCCGCACGCTGGAAGCCAAATTCCAGTGGGCGCATGCACGCGATCTCAAGCCGGAGCCCGAGGAGCTCCCCAAGATCGAGGCCAAGATCGAGAACGGCTTGCCGGAGGACACTTCCTCCTCGGCTTCCGCCGACAAGAAAAAAGAAGACGGCAAGGGCGGCGGCTGATCGCAGGATTTCATGTCGGGGCTGGTGGAAGAGGGGCGAGCCAAGGTCAACCTGACCCTGCGGGTGGTCGGTCGGCGCACGGATGGCTATCACGATCTGGAAAGCGTGGTAGCGTTCGCCGACTGCGCGGACAAGCTGACGCTGACGCCGGGGCCCGAGCTCTCGCTGAAGACCGTCGGTCCGCTGGCGATGGCTTGCGGCGAACTTTCCGACAATCTGGTGCTGAAGGCGGCGCGGCTGCTTGGCGAGGTCGTGCCTGACTTGAAGGCCGGCGCGTTCGTGCTCGACAAGGTCTTGCCGGTGGCGGCCGGGATCGGCGGCGGCTCGGCCGATGCCGCGGCGGCGCTGCGGCTGTTGGCGCGCCTCAACAATCTTCCGCTCGACGACGAACGCCTGCAGGAGGTCGCCCTCGAAGTTGGCGCCGACGTGCCGGTATGCCTGGTTTCGCGTGCCTGTGACATGACGGGAGTCGGCGAAAAACTCTTGCCGCTCAACCCGCCAAAGATGCCGTCGGTGCTGGTCAATCCAAACGTGCCGGTCGCGACCAAGGACGTTTTCGCAGCGCTCGGCCTGCGCCACGGCGAACTTCGCGTCGGCGCCGCCGACGTCATGACGGAGGCATCGTCCTGGCCTGAGGAGGGCGGATCGCTGGAGGAGTGGGTTGAGGCGCTTGCTGCCGGCACCAACGACCTTGAAGAGCCGGCCATGCTGATTCAGCCAGCTATTGGCGAGGTCATCGCGGCGCTGAACGCGACCAACGGCGCCTGGTTCGCACGCATGTCGGGGTCGGGCGCCACCTGCTTTGCGGTCTATGAGAATACCGCTGAGGCGCGACGCGCCGCGGACAAGATCCTGCAGGAACACCCCTCATGGTGGGTGCATGCGGGAACGCTGAGCTAGCTCCGACCGTCATCACCCGCGAATGCCGGTGATCCGGTATTCCAGAGCATTCGTTATTGATCGAGAGGCCGGGGCGTGCTGGATGCCCCGCATGCGCGGGGCATGACAACGGTGGCTAGTGCGACCGCGCCAAACAGAACGCCACTACCTGCTCCAACGCGCTCTTCATCGGCGAGGACGGGAACAGCGCCAGCGCGTCGACCGCCATCGCGCCGTAGTGCTGTGCGCGGTTGATGGTGTCCTCAAGCGCGCGATGCTTGGTCATCAGCCCGATGGCGTGATCGAGATCGCTGTCGCCGATCTCGCCGCGCTCCAGCGCCTTGATCCAGAATTTCCGTTCGTTGTCATTGCCGCGGCGGAATGCCAGCACCACGGGAAGGGTGATCTTGCCTTCGCGGAAATCGTCGCCGATGTTCTTGCCCAGCTTGGCGGCCTTGCCGCCGTAATCCAGAACGTCGTCGACGAGCTGGAACGCGATGCCGAGATTCATGCCGACCGAGCGGCACGCGGTCTGCTCGGCCTTCGGGCGGCCCGCGATGACGGGGCCGACTTCGCAGGCCGCG
>DATEJC010000469.1:0-13876 GCA_035278345.1 Bradyrhizobium sp.
CATCGTGGGCCACGATCATCCGCCATCCTATCGCTTCAACGCGGGCCAGAAGGCGATCTACTGGATCGTGGTTCTCGGCGGAGGACTGGTCGCCGCCACCGGATATCAGCTGATGTTTCCTTTCTACGTGACCGGCATCGAAGGGATGCAGGTCGCGCACATCGTCCATTCCGTCGTATCGGTGCTGTTCGTCGCGGTGATGCTTGCGCACATCTATATCGGCACGATCGGCATGGAAGGCGCGTTCGAAGCGATGGGCAGCGGCACCGTCGATCTCAACTGGGCCAGAGAGCACCATCGTCTCTGGCTTGAACAGGAGAATGCGCGCGCCGGCGCAAACCAGAGCCGATCCCAGCCTACTGCCACCGCGGCGGAGTAGCGCGTCCTGCGAGAAGTTACTGCTTCGCCAGCTTGAGCGAGAACTCGCCGTTGCGCACGCGCGAGGGGAGGCCTTCGGCGAATTTGGCGACGGCGTCTTCGCCGTAGGTGGACACGAGCTCGGCCAGGGCTGCGAACATGCTGGCCTGCGCCAGACAGTCGCCGTCGACGCCGTCATGGCGGGCTTCGGCCCAGGCTTCGTTGAGGTAGCTCAGCGCCGCCTGCTTCTGCTCGTGATCAGGCAAGGGTTCGCGGGCGATGGAATAGGGCGCAGGCAGGCTCATTGCACTCAACGGATTTTCGACGCGCTCCCCGGAACGCATCTGGCGACAGGTTGTCTAGCACGGGCTTCTGCCCCGCCTAGGGCAGTTCTTTAGGAAAGGTTAACGCGGTTCTTCTTTTTGGAGTAAATGTCGCCGCGCTCAGGCGAAGTTCAGCGAAAGATGGTCGAGGATCGCCCGCGGGGTGGCGCAAAGGTGCACCGCACCGGCCTCGAGCAGCTCCTCGCGGCTGCCATAGCCGTAGAGCACGCCGATCCCGTCCATGCCGTTTCTCTTCGCGCCGACAATGTCGTGGCTGCGATCGCCGATCATGATGGCCCGCGCGGGATCGGTGCCGGTCTGTTCGAGCGCCCAGGCGAGCAGGTCGTATTTGTGGACGCGGGTGCCGTCGAGCTCTGAGCCGAACACGCGGTCGAAATAGGGGCGCAGCCCGAAATGATCGACGATCCGCTCGGCAAAGACATGCGGCTTGCTGGTCGCCACGAACAGCTGCGCGCGCGGCCTTAGCGCCGCCAGCGTCGCCTTGATGTCGGGATAGAGGCTGTTCTCGAACAGGCCGACATCGCCAAAGCGCTCGCGATAGAACGCCACGCCCTGATCGGCCTCCTCCTCGCCGCCGAGCAGCGTGGCAAAACTCGCGCGCAGCGGCGGGCCGATGCACCAGGCGAGCTCATCCTGTGTGGGAACGGGGCGGCCGAGCTTTTGCAGTGCGTACTGGATCGAACCGGTGATGCCGGGCTTCGGGTCGGTCAGCGTGCCGTCGAGATCGAAGAAGATGGTTTCCATGTTAATTGGCGTATCTCGCCGTGAGGTCGCGCGAGATCTTGACGCCTTCGTCGATGTAGCGGCGGACCGCGACGGTGGCTGCCGGCGTACAGGTGCGGTAGGTCTGCTGGAAGCCGTTATAGCCGCGATTGAAGGCCGCGATCATGCGGGCGCGGCGGTCGCCGGAGGGCGTCTCGGCGTCAATCAGCGCCTGCATCTCGTTGCGCCATTTCAGGCCTTCGTTGTTGCCGCAGATGCCGCGTAGATAGTGCAGGGTGCCGAGGATTTCGGCGAGGCGCTGCAAGTCGCCGTCGAAGGGCGCAGCCGCATCCTGGGCCCGCGCAGGGGCGGTCAGGACAGCCGAAATCAGCAGGAAAATGGCCGCGAGGTGCTTGGGCATAATTGAGCCCGATATGCCCCCTCAATGGGTTCGAAGCAAGGCGTAAGAGCCTGTTTCTAGGCGTTAATAATCTGCCAGGCGGCCTGAACCACTTCCTGAAGGCCGCCGGTCATCTTGAGCTCGCCGAGCTCATCGGGCCGCAGCCATTTGAAGTCGTCGTGCTCGTCGTTCAGCACCGGTTCCAGCGCCTTCCAGCGCGCGGCAAAAGACATAATTAGATAATGCCCGCCGCCGCTGGCCGAGGGTAGCACCTCGCGCCAGCCGGCGAGACCGACGATGTCGATCTTGATGGCGGTCTCTTCATCGACCTCGCGGTGGAGCGCGGTGTGCAGGGATTCGCCGAATTCGACCCGGCCGCCCGGCAGCGAATAGAAGCCCTTGCCCGGCGAGCGGGCGCGGCGCACCAGCAGCACGCGATCGCCGCGGAAGATGGCGGCGCTGACGGCGAGCTGCGGTCGCTGCGGATGTTCGATAGGCGTCACGGCGAATTAGCCAGCCATGATGGTGTCGATGTCGGCCTCGTGGCCGCCATTGATGACGCCGCCGGCGAGCGCCACCAGCGGCTTGACCCAGCCGGTCGCCTGTTCGGCGAGCGTAGCGCGGGTCTTGTCCTGCGAGACCTCGCGCATGGCCTGGCCCACCGCGGTCAGGATCGAGGTCATGGTGGCAGTGAGGCGGTCGAACTCGCCGCGGACGGCGGGGTGGGCCTGCTCATAGGCCTCGATGGCGAGGTCGCGCGCCCTGAAGTTGGAGGCGGTGAAATGCTCGGCGTAGGAAAGCGGGCACCAGAGCAGAAAATCCTCGGCGCACTCGGGCATGTCGGGGATCATTTCCAGAAGCATGATGGCTTCGTTGAAATGATTGAGGTAATCGGTGGCAAGGCCGGTGCGCGGGTTGATATTGGCCGCGCGCAATTGCGCCGCGCGGGCTTCGTCGATGCCCGTCGAATTCGGTCGCGCGGATGCTGCTGACGCCCCTGATCTCATCTGTTGCAGTGTTAACGTCTGGAGTTAATGGGGGCTGAACAAGTGCCTGTCTGGATTGCAGAATGTGCGGACGCTTCGTGATCACATCCCCTCCGGCGGCGATCCGGCAGGTATTTGGCTACGCCGACCAGCCGAATTTCCCGCCGAGGTATAACGTCGCCCCGACCCAGCCCGTTCCGGTGGTGATCCTGGACCAGGGCGCCCGGCATTTCCGGCTGATGCGGTGGGGATTGGTGCCGGCATGGGTGAAGGACCCCCGAAAGTTCACGCTGCTGATCAACGCGCGGAGCGAAGGCGTGCAGGACAAGCCGGCGTTCAAGAATGCGATAAGGCGGCGGCGCTGCCTGATCCCGGCCGACGGCTATTACGAGTGGCACGTGTCGGCGGATCGCAAGCGGCCTTATTTCATCTACCGGCGCGACCGGGAGCCGTTCGGCTTCGCGGGGCTGGCGGAGACCTGGGTCGGGCCGAACGGCGAGGAGGTCGATACGGTCGCGATCGTCACCGCGCCGGCAAGCCCTGATCTGGCCGTGCTGCACAACCGCGTGCCCGTGACGATTGCGCCCGACGCGTTCGATCAATGGCTCGACTGCTCGTCCGATTCCGCCGAGGGCGTGATGGCGATGCTGACCGGGCCGGAGGAAGGCGAGTTCGCCTGGCACGAGATCTCGACGCGGGTCAATTCCGCCGACAATGACGACGCGCAATTGATCCTGCCGATCACGGACGAGCAGCGCGAAGCCGAGGCGCCGAAGCCGAGACGGGCGGTGGTGAAGAAGGCGGCGAGCGGCGGCGACGACGGGCAGGGGAGCTTGTTTTGACTCCGCGGGCTCGCGTTTTAATCCCCTGTCATCCCGGCGCAGGCCGGGATCCATAGCCACGGATCTGCGTTGCTGGAATTCGCTGGGGCTACAGCGGTCGCATAGTGAAGATCGGTGGTTATGGGCCCCGGCCTTCGCCGGGGCGACGCAAGTGGGGGCACTACCGAAAAATCTGCAGCGCCGCGTATTGCAGCAGCATGATGGTCTTGGCGTCGGCAATGCCGCCGCCTTCGATCATGGCGAGCGCCTCGTCGACTGGAAGCTCCATCACCTCGATCTCCTCGCCCTCGTCGGCGAGGCCACCGCCGGCGCTGACGCGCATCGATGGTTCGTATTCGGCGACGAAGAAGTGGACCTTTTCCGTGATGGCGCCGGGGCTCATGAAGGCTTCGAAGATTCTTTGCACATGGTGCAGGCGGTAGCCGGTCTCTTCCTCCGCCTCGAGGCGGATGCGCTGCTCGGGCGCGGCGTTGTCGAGGAGGCCTGCTGCCGCCTCGATCAGGAGATCGTCATGGCCGCTTGCATAGGCCGGGTAGCGGAACTGCTTCACCAGGATGACGGTGCGCGCGGCGAGATTGTAGGGCAGCAGCGCAGCCGCATCGCCGCGATCGAGCACCTCGCGCTGCTGCGACTGCCATTGGCCGTCGTCGCGGCGCCAGTCGAAGGTGACGGCATTGAGCTTGAAATGACCATTGGAGAGCGGGCGGACGCTTTTGACGCGGATGCGGTCGGAAATCGTCATGCGGGCCTTCTCGTCGTCAGGTCTTCGGCCGGCCGTCGATCCATTTGGCGAAGACGATGGTGTCGGCCTCTTCATAGCCGATCGACTGGTAGAACGCGCCGGCCTTCGAATTCTCGCGGCGGACCAATAGCTGCAGCTTTGGCAGGCCGGCGGCGCGCAGCCATTTCTCGGCGGCATCCATGATGGCGCGGCCCAAACCATTCTTTTGCAGGTCGGGATCGACGGCGACGTAATAGACCCAGCCGCGATGCCCGTCATGGCCGACCATGGCGGTGGCCACGATCGCGCCATCGGCGCGGCCGACCAGCACCGTCGAGTTCGGGTTGCGCCGGGCCAGCGCGATGTCGCTTCCCGGATCGTTCCACGGCCGGGTCAGGCCGCAGCGCCGCCATAGCGCGATGACGGCTTCGACATCGGCGTCCGCGATATCGGTAATGGCGAGGGCGGCGACGGAGGCGGGCGCGTTCACAGAACCTTGCCCGGGTTCATGATGCCTTGCGGATCGAGCATCGCCTTGACGCCGCGCATCAGCTCGATGGCGGTCTTGTCCTTGATCTGCGGAAGCTCGTCGCGCTTGAGCACGCCGATGCCGTGCTCGGCGGAGATCGAGCCGCCCATGCGCAGCACGATCGCGAACACCACCTCGTTCATTTCATGCCAGCGCGCCATGAAGGCGGTGGTGTTGCCGCCGACCGGCTGGCTGACGTTGTAATGAATGTTGCCGTCGCCGAGATGGCCGAACGCCACCGGCCGCGCGCCCGGAATGAGCTTCACGACCGCCGCATCGGCTTCTTCCAGGAAGGCGGGGACGGCGGCGACGGGCACGGAAATGTCGTGCTTGATCGAGCCGCCCTCCGGCTTCTGTGCCGCCGACATCTCGTCGCGCAGCTTCCAGAACGACTGGCGCTGGCTGAGGTTTGCGGCGATCACGGCGTCGTCGACGATGCCGTCCTCCATGCCCTTGGAGAGGATGGATTCGAGTGCGTCACGCGCGTCCTCGCGCGAGGACGACAGCTCCATCAGCACGTACCAGGGATGCTTGCTCGTCAGGGGATCGCGGACATCGATGCCGTGGCGGATCGAAAAATCCACCGCAATGTCGGCGAGCAGTTCAAAACTGGTCAGGCTGGAGGCCGCCTCGTTCTGCGAGAGCTCGAGAAGCCTCAAGGCCTGCGCGGGCGATTTCAGGCCGACATAGGCGGTCTCGATCGCCCGCGGCTTGGGGAAGAGCTTCAGCGTCGCCGCGGTGATGATGCCGAGCGTTCCCTCCGCGCCGATGAAGAGGTTGCGCAGGTCATAGCCGGTGTTGTCCTTCTTCAGTTTCGATAGCGCGTTGAGCACGCGGCCGTCGGCGAGCACGACCTCAAGTCCCAGCGCCATCTCGCGCGCCACGCCATAGGCGAGCGCGGCGGTGCCGCCGGCATTGGTGGAAAGGTTGCCGCCGATGGTGCAGCTTCCTTCGGCGCCGAGCGATAGCGGGAACAGGCGGTTCACGTCGGCGGCGCGCTGCTGCGCCACCTGCAGGATCACGCCGGCTTCGCAGGTCATGGTGTTGGAGGCAGTGTCGACCTCGCGGATCTTGTCGAGGCGGCGAAGCGAGACCACGACCTCGCCATTATGCGGCGTCTGTCCGCCGACGAGGCCGGTGTTGCCGCCCTGCGGCACCAGCGCGATGCGATGTTCGCTGGCGAGCTTGCAGATCGCGGAGACTTCCGCCGTCGAGCTCGGGCGCAGCACCAGCGGAGAGCGGCCGCGAAACAGGTCGCGTTCTTCGGTGGTGTAGGGCGCGATATCAGCCGGATCGGTCACCGCATATTTGTCGCCGACAATGGCGCGGAATTTCGCAATCAGCTCTTTCGATAGTGGCGGCATGGCCTGCTGGACGATGTTCACGTCTTCTTTCCTTTAGTCCCTTTTCTTGAGCATGATCTGATCCGAAAACCGGTTTCCACTTTGCGCAAACGCGGCCCTTCTGGTCGGGATCATGCTCGTCCAACTGCAGCGCGCCGCAGCCGGTCGTTGATGGCTTCACCCAATCCCTCGCTCGGGATGGGCATCACGGCGATGGTCCTGGCTCCCTTCGCATCGAGGCTTCTAAGATAACCGAAAAGATTGGCTGCGGCTTCAGCGAGATCGCTGTTCGCGGAGAGATTCATGATCGCAACCGCGTCATCGGCTCCGTGCAATCGGTGCAATCCGAACGCCAGCAGCGCTTCGCCCGGCGCGACGTTTTCCGCATTGAGCCGCACGCGCGTGCGCGGCGCGTAATGCGAGGCGAGCATGCCGGGCGCCAGCGGCTGCGCGCTGTCGCTCTCGACCTCCTGCGGCGCTTGCGCCAGCGCGCGGCCGAGCACGCGCTCGATGTCCTCGCGCGGCACGCCGCCGGGGCGCAGCAGCATCGGTTGCTCGAAGCAGCCGACGATGGTGGACTCGACGCCGACCTCGACCGGCCCGCCATCGACGATCAGGTCGATCAGGCCGGCGAGATCGTGTTCGACATGCGCGGCATCGGTCGGCGAGACATGGCCGGAGAGATTGGCCGACGGCGCCACCACGGGTCCGCCGAAGGCGCGCAGGATGTCGCGCGCGATCGCGTGGGCGGGCACGCGCACCGCCACCGTGTCGAGGCCGGCGGTGGCAAGATCCGCGACCACGCAGTCTTCCGTCTTCGGCAGCACCAGCGTCAGCGGTCCCGGCCAGAACGATTCGGCAAGCTTGAGCGCCGCCGCATCGAAGCGCGCGATCCTTTGGGCCGCCGTGAGATCGCCGACATGGGCAATCAATGGATTGAAGGCGGGCCGGCCCTTGGCCTGGTAGAGGCGGGCGATCGCGGCTGGGTTGGCGGCATCGGCCCCTAAGCCGTAGACGGTCTCGGTCGGGAAGGCGACCAGGCCGCCGGCAGCCAGGGTGCGTGCCGCGGCAGCCACCGCTGCCTCGCCGGCAGCCAGAATTTGGGTTCTCAGGGCCAGATTCACTAGGGATAAATTCCTTAATTCCGCTTCTTGCGGTGGCCAAAGCCGGAGGCTATAAGCCGCGTTCTCAGTCGGAGTGTGGCTCAGCCCGGTAGAGCACTGCTTTCGGGAAGCAGGGGTCGCAGGTTCGAATCCTGCCACTCCGACCATGATTTCAGCCGACTAGCACAGTCCGCCGCCCGCTGTCGCAATGAAAAGCGACGTTGGGCTAACGTTGAATCCCGCTCAAGTTGCAGGCGCACGTCCCTTCACGCCGGCCAGGCGCAGCTTTTTGTCCCGCGGCCGCCGGAACCCGGTGAGCGCAAACTGACGTCCCGCGCTTCGCCGCGCTTGATGGCGTTCTCGGTATCTCGATGGATTTGGGCATGGAGCAAGAGCAATAGGACTAGTTCCGAAGAACGCGAATCCTGGCGGGAAAAAACCGAATTACAAGCAGGCAATAACCCCGCCGGGAAAAGTCCTGCTTCCCCGGCAGTCTGTGAGAAGGGCCCGGGCCGTAGCTGCCCCAAGCCTCCGGCTCGGGCTTTTTAATCGAGGCCCTTTCGCTGTCTAACCAAAGGCCGCGAACCTGCGGAACAACCAGGTCGGGCATTTTGCGGCTTCCCCCAGAAAGATGTGTCAAATGATACTGACAGGCGCAGGAAGATATCGCATTCTGGAGGAAACGGGTGGCGGGTTCACGTGGGGCAATGGTTGATCGTCTAAAAAACGCTGCTGAACACCTTGAAGCTCCAAGCTGCCCGAAGTGCCAGGTTGAGATGAGGTGGTTTCGCTCCGAGCTGGTCCAGGATCAGCCGGCATCCGTCATCGCTCACCAATTCATTTGCCCGAATTGCCAAGATGTCGGGCGGCGGGACACGAAGTACGCGCCGATCATCGTGCTGCCCGATAAACTCTCCGCGCCCCGTTTGATTGACGCAGCGTAGAGCTGGATCAGCCTGAGGTAGCCAACCTCGCTTGAGCGAAGTGCGAGGCCATATCCATGGAAACTGAGCCTCGCGTCGGGATTGATCATCCGTTCCGGTGGATGCAGCCCCCAAGCCGGCACGGCAACCAGAAGGCCCGACCGGCGGCCCTTGGCCAGGTCGGGCTTTTTCTTGACCTAGGTCAAACCGGGTGGCGCGCCCGAGCGCCACGCCAGCGACCATGGCGCGGATCGGTTGGGCTTATGCGCTGTACGTTACCGCCACGCTGGCCCTAGCGGTCGGCGCGATCGCTATCCTGGTGTTCGCGATGTAGGGCCCCAAAGCATTGGCCTATTGCTCGCCCCCCGCGCCAGGGGCTATTTTACCGCTATAGTTTGAGCATGGAGGATCGGGCCATGCTGGCAGAACAAACGATACCCTACTACGAACCGTCAGCGTTTCAGGATCGCCGGGCTATCGCCCGTGCACATGATGCGGTCGAACGATCTGCTGAGTTGCTCCGACGCTATCCCAGGCCCGACATATTCCTGGGTCGGCAGACGTTTGAGCCCTTCCCGAAAGAGGAAGAATTAACAGCCGAACAGAAAGCCAAATTCCTTCGCCCAAGTTGGCAGCATGGCTATTAGCGCGGCTCGCTCACGTCAGGCGATTTCAGCATGAGTGATACATCGCTTGCAGTGGCTTTCCGCTCAGGAACATGATGTGAGGCGTCAGGCCGCCCCTCTGGGTGATCCAACGACGGACCGGCGTCGGGTATCCCGAGTATAGCAACAAGGTCGCGTCGGGATCGGTGAAGGTTCGGCCGTTCGGGCCGTAATTCCAGGCCGCGTGGAAGCCGAGCGTCGCGCGCGAAGTCACGCAGATCTTGTCGGGAGGGAGTGCGCTGAGGACAATGGTGCATGCCGAAGCGCAGAGACCATCAATGATCACGGATTCGCCCGACGAGGCCAGGCGCTGATACTTGAGAACGTAAGTCTCGATCCGACCGCCGCGATCATTTCTGATGCGTACTGCTGAATTGGCCTGCGACACATGTGCGACTAGCAGAATCGCCGCAAAGAAAAGTGTTACGAACTTCATGTCCCTGCCCTTGGGTTCGAGCAAATCGAATTGATCGATTTGCGTGATGCGTGGTGCAAGGCCAGATTTTTTTCAGCATCATGGCATTGTCGGGGCCGCCCACGAGAAGGTGACAAGGTTCCCGAATTGCAACTTGTTCCGCGGCAGCTGGAAGCACCTCTCGCGCTCCGCGGGGAACTCCGATGCTGGAAGTTAATATGTGGTGAGTTGCGACCCGCAACGATGGAGGATTCCTAACCCTTAGGAACCGGGCGCCCCCGAACGCATTTGGGCCTGACGTCACCCGCATCGGCATATTCAAATTATGAATAGTTCAAGGGCGTCCGTCCGAAGCTGCGGCGGGTCCGCAGATGGGAGGCGCCAGCCCTCAGTGGGAATCGGAGGAGGATTAGAATTTTCTATTCCGGAGGAGCAGCAACATGACCTCACATACTCCCCAGGTGTCTTCTACCGCATCGATCGACCGGATTACCTTCGTCATCCCTGGCGACGCGAGGCCGCCGCGGGATCCTGAGGACGACGAAGAGGAGCAGAATGGGAGCGAAGAGGAAGAGGATCGTACCGAGGAACCGCCGGTGGTGCGCGAGCCGGACGAAGACTGAGCATGATTCTCTCAGGATTGAATAACCCGGTGTGCAACATCGCCGAGGCGGCCGGAAGCCGGCCTATTGGAGAGCCGTCGCGAGTACTCGCTTCAATCCCCGGGTGTACTTTATCAAACCGAGTTTTGCCCTGTTGTACTGGTTCAACCGGCTTAGCCCGAGAGATTTGTTGATCATCAGCACGTCCTGACAGTTCCTGGTAAAATCAATGCAGTGAAAATTGAGTGAGGTCATCCGCCGAAGTATCTTCGCAATTCTCGGCTCGTGGTCCGGATTGACGAAGGCGTGGAATTCCACGCTTATCTGTCGCACGTTGAACAGCACCCGATCCGCCGTTCGCTCGAATAGTTCGAGTTCGGACCCTTCAATATCAATCTTCAGAATGTCGATGACTTCGCCATCGATCTCGGCTCTTTGCAACAGCTCGGAGAACTGCACGCCGTCGACGGTGACGGTTTCGGAATGATCACTGCTCACATCGAGGCTGCTGGCGGTTGAATTGACACGGTCGATTCCGAAGGTCACAGGGCCGTTTTCCGACGCAATCGCGCAATTGTAACAGCGCAGGTTTGCCGAGTGTCGCCCTGCGAGGGCCAGATCCGGGTTGGCCTCCACGGCGACCACGCGTGCGTTGGGATAGCGCCGCATGATCTCCCGGGAAAATTCGCCTTCATTCATGCCGAGATCAACGACAAGCAGCCTTCCGTACTCGTTGGCCGCCGCCAACCACGAGCTTATGAAGTGATGCTCGCTGACGCGGTCGATGACGATGGGTAACATCTCGGCTTGGCCGCTGGAAAGCTCACGGACGTCATGTTGAAAAGTAGGTTTCACGGACCCATGCACCCGCGCATCCTGCCATCGCGCCGATCAGGAGCGCAATGGAAAAAGCCCAAAGCATGTTTGGCGAGCTCGCCTCGAACGGCGCGGAAGCCAGAGTGACAACTCTCGCATCCGTCAGCGGCAAGCTGCGCTCCTCGATGCTCTGGGAATAATGGCTGAGATTTATCAATGTCTCATACGCCCTGCGCAGGGATTGCGTTCTCTGCACCAACCTCGAACGCTCGTCCTGCTGATCCTTGTTCAGCTGGTCTTCCGTGGCGTTGCCCACGTTTGCATCAAATTGCTGCAAGCGCAGCGCCGCAGTTCCCGATTGCTCTTTGAGCTCATCGATTCGCTTTTGCATCCAGGAACCGGCGCGTTCTGCCGTCAAAGCCTTGGCGTCCAGCTGATCCTCGATGTATGCGTTCGCGACCTCATTTGCGATGCGAGCCGCTTTCATCGGATTTTTGGACGTGAAGAATATGTTCGCGACGTAACTGCGCCCAATTCTTACGACCGTAAGACTCCGCTTGAACTTGACTACCGTTTTGCGCAACTCCCCCTCGGAAGTGACATCGTTTCCCGAGAAACTGACAAGGGAGAGCAGCCGGCCGACGATCCCATGTTCCGAAAACTCCGGATCGTCAGTCAAATGCAACTTGTTGATCACGGCGATCGCAATTTTCTCGGATTTTATGGTTTCAACCTGGCTGTCCACAACGGCGGCATCCACCAAACCGTACTGTGCTGCCGGTGAATCGGACCGCTTTGTATCGGTCAATAGCTGGGCGGTGGCGGTGTAGCGGTTTGGCGCGATCAGGAGATACAGGCCGGCCAGACTCAATGCCGTCAGCAGGCACGCCAAGATCACCGCCTTTTGCCTTCTGACGAAAGCCAGCGCGACCGTTAGCGGAACGGCTTCGCCGTCTGTCACTTCCTTTCCGGGTACAATCCGAAAGGCGCTCGGTGTCTCTAACATCGCTTTCCTTCCACGCGATCGCGGATGAGCTGCCGCAGAGTCTATTTCTTGTTTTCGCCTACGGTCTGCTTTTCGCCTACGGTCCGCGCCGCCACGTCGAGGACATCACCGGGCATGAGGATCGTATCGTTGTCGGCGCCACCTTCGGCCGGTCGTGGTTGGTTGGCTCGGAATACGGTGACGATCGGGCGCTCGCCGCCGCCTCGGACCAGCTGCGACCTGACCATTCCGGCGTACAACAATTTCTCGCCTGCTGCCTGGAGGCGCGCGCTTACTGCCGCGATCTTTACCGAGCTATTCTGCAACTCCTCCAGCAGCCTGACGCGCCGCTGGTCGTCGAGCCGATCGAGCCGACTTTCGAGTTCGTGGCGCTGGCTGTCGAGCTGCGCGATCAAGGCGCTGGTCTGGAGCGCACGGGTGGCGGAATACAGCGCGAGCCGCCGCGCCTCGGCGACCCGTGTCGTTGGAACGACACCCCTCTGCAAGTTCGCTTTGGTCGCTTGAAATTCGGCAGCGTCGCCATCGGCGTCCTCCTTCTCCTTGTCTCTCTCGGCAACGAGCACGTCGATTCGCTGCTCCTCCTTTTGAAGGGCCGTCGCCAGATGCGCTTTTTCCTTTTGATAGTTCGAGGTGCTGGACGCTAACCGCTCCGCTTCAAGTCGATTGATTTCGGCAAGGACCGACTGGGGGACTGGAATGTCTTTTGGTGTGGCCGCCGCGCTCTCGTCCTTGTCTTTGTCGCCGAGTTCTTGCCGAAGCGAGCGCGCTCGCGCTTGCTCGCGCGCGAATTCGAGCCACAGGGAATCATAATCCCCCTTGATATCCGCCGACTCGAGGAAAGGATCCTTGGCCCTGAACCGCATCACGTCAAATCCGCCAGCCGATGCGATGGCCTGCCGTACAGTCAGGCCCGGCCTGTATGGCTGCGGTCCGGGTTTCGCGACGTCGCCATTCACGTAAACCGGGCGGTACTCGGCGATGCTCACCAGAATCTCGTCTGGTGTCAGGACGATCGGATACTCGCGGCCATCGTCGGACCTTCGTCTGAATACCTTGGTGGGTAACAATTCCCGGACATTGGCTTGTATTGCCGAGATCGAGAGCCCGGCCGCCTTTACCGGACCAATCAATGGAAACAGCGCACGTCCATCGACATCGACGCTGGCCCGGCTGCGGATGTCCGGAGCGCCAACTGCTGTGATCTCGATAACGTCCCCGGTTGCCAGCCGGTATTCCGTCGCCTGTTCCGCCCGGGCTGCCTGGACCAATAAAGCGGCGATGGCACACATTGCCAGCATACGCAGACCGACCACCTCAGGGGCTCCAACGGCAGAACGCGACACTCAGGGCTCCAGGATGATATGTTATATTAACGTTATGATCACATCGCGACCGGCAGGGGTCAAGCAATTTTTGCCGTGTCTGATTATCCCGCCTCTTTCGGCTCGGACGACGATCGCGCATTGGTTGCGGCCGACAAGGCATCCTCGAGTTCATCGAGATCCGAAACGAGTTGGAGGATCAGGCGATACAATTGCTGATTTTTTAGCCGCAAATCGTCCGCCTCATCGAAGGATGTCTCTCTACGAATGTCGCGGACGTCACGCACGTTACTCATCGCCCAACTCCCTGGCACGCGTACAAAGCTCGACCGGGAGGCAAATGCAGTACCGGCATTTTTGTTCAAATTTGATCTGGCGGGTGTAGGTTTTTAACATAAGTTAGGTTATATGACGTCACGCTAACTGGCGTTGGCGAGTCGGAGAAAGGGATGCAAAGGAAAAGGCACTCTCGAGAGGAAGTCGCGACAAAGCTTTCCAAGGCGGATGAGCTTTTTGAGCGCGGAAAGACGCAGGCCGAGATTGCGCGGATTCTCGGAGTAAGCGCCATGACTTACCATCGCTGGCGCAAGGCAAGGGTTCACCAGGGATTGAATGGAACCCGCCAGGAACGCGTTCCGGAACTTCCACAATCGGCAGCAGAGGAGCTACGTGAGGAGAATTGGCGGCTACGCCAGCTCGTCACCGATCTTTCGCTGGAAAAGCTCAAGCTCCAAGAGATGATCAGGTCGCTCAAAAATCAGTGAGGACCTGGCCATGAGCATGGCAGGCGCGCACCGAGC
>DATEJC010000470.1:0-9582 GCA_035278345.1 Bradyrhizobium sp.
TGGTCGAGGCCGTCGGGCCAGCCTGATGCAAGAAACTGGCGGCATAGCGCAGTCGAGAGAACGAAAGCGTGGGGCACCGGAAGGGAGAGCTTCTGGCGCATCTCGACAAGGCCCGCGCCCTTGCCGCCGAGGCGCTGGCGCAGCTCGGCCGCGGAGCAATCGTGAATATGGTCGAGCTCGTAGACGGGAAGCTGGCCTGACATCACTCCGACCGCGCGCCATGATGACATCTGGATGACAGGGTCGCCCGGAGCGCTGCAGCCGTCAACAGCGGTTGCAAATGATGCGATGCACAAGCCAATGGGGCAGCAAAGGGCCGATCGATACCCGTACTCGCCGTTCGGATCAGCGGGCGGAATTAGCGGGCTACTTGGAAATGGACTGAGTTCAATCCCTGCGCTTCGGCCGCGAAACGATTTCGATCATCTTGCCTTCGTCGTCGTCAGGCGCGCTCGCTTTGGCCTGCTCATAGGCGGCAAGCGCGGCACGGCTGACCGGCACGCCGGGCAGCAGTTCCTCAGCCAGCGCCACCGCATAGGCCGCATCCTTGTGGCGCAGCGCGGCCGTGAAGGACGCGCCGGAGAAATCGCGCGCGACCATGCGTTTGGAATGGCGGATCACCTGCGGGCTTGCCACCGCGCCGGTCGACAGCGCTTCCGCCACAAGGTTCATGTCGAGGCCGGCGCGCTCGGCGATCGCGACGCCCTCGGCGAGGCTTGCGATCTGAACCGCACCCATCAAATTGTTGATCAGCTTGAACACCGTGCCTGAGCCGACCGCACCGAAATGGCGCATGGTGCTGCAGAGCGGCGCGAGATATGGCCGCGCCCGTTCAAGATCGGCGGCATCGGCCCCGACCAGTAGCGTCAATTTTCCGGCGGCCGCCGCTTCGGGCAGGCCAGTCACGGGACAATCGATGTAGACCAAACCGCAGGAGCGCAGCTCACGCGCCATGTCGAGGGCGTGGCGATGCGACACCGTCGAGCATTCGATGGCGAGCGTCCCGGCCTTCATGTTGGCGGCGGCCCCGTCCTTGCCGAGCCAGACCGCGCGCGAGGCCTCGTCGTCGGCGACCATGGTGACGACGGCGTCAGCGCCCGTCGCGGCATCTTTCGGAGAGGCTGCCCATCGCGCACCCCGCGCGATCAAGTCTTCGGCTTTTGCCTTGCTTCGATTCCAGACGGCGACCTCAAACCCCGCATCGAGGTAACGGCCGGCCATGCCATGGCCCATCCGTCCCAAACCGATGAAGGCGATGCGCGGCATCGGCTAATCCACGTCCTCGACCGTGCCGGGCCCGGTGCCGAAGGCGCGCTGCGCCAAGGTCGCGGCCATGAACTCGTCGAGGTCGCCGTCGAGCACGCCAGATGTGTCCGAGGTCTGCACGCCCGTGCGCAGGTCCTTCACCATCTGATAGGGCTGCAGCACGTAGGAGCGGATCTGGTGGCCCCAGCCGATATCGGTCTTGGCGGCCTGGTCGGCGGCGGCCTGTTCCTCGCGCTTCTTCAGCTCGATCTCGTACAGCCGCGCGCGCAGCATGTCCCAGGCCTGCGCCCGGTTCTTGTGCTGCGAGCGGCCGGCCTGGCAGACCACGGCGATGCCGGTCGGGATGTGCGTCAGGCGCACCGCGGATTCGGTCTTGTTGACGTGCTGGCCGCCGGCGCCGCCCGAACGCATGGTGTCGGTGCGTACATCCGACTCCTTGATCTCGATCTTGATGGAGTCGTCAATCACCGGAAACACCTGCACCGACGAAAACGAAGTGTGGCGCCGCGCATTGGAATCGAACGGCGAGATGCGCACGAGGCGGTGCACGCCCGCTTCCGTCTTCAGCCAGCCATAGGCGTTGTGGCCCGATATCTGGATAGTAGCGGATTTGATGCCGGCTTCTTCACCTTGCGATTCCTCGAGGTACTCGATCTTGAAGCCGTGGGTTTCCGCCCAGCGCGTGTACATGCGGAGCAGCATCTGCGCCCAGTCCTGGCTTTCGGTGCCCCCGGCGCCGGCGTGGACCTCGAGATAAGAGTCGAACTTGTCGGCCTCGCCCGATAACAGCGCCTCCAGCTCGCGCCGCGCGACTTCCTTCTTCAACGCCTTCAGCGCGTTCTCGGCCTCGGTGACGACGCCGGCGTCGTTCTCCTCCTCGCCGAGCGCGATCATGTCGATATTGTCCTGCAGCTCGCGCTCGACCTTGCCGATGCCGGCCAGCGCATCCTCCAGCGAGGTACGCTCCTGCATCAGCCTCTGGGCCTTTTGGGGATCGTTCCAGAGATTGGGGTCTTCGGCGAGCTTGTTCAGCTCGGCCAGACGTGCTGTCGATTTCTCGACGTCAAAGATGCCTCCTCAGCAGCCCGACTGACTGCTTGATCTCTTCGACGAGGCGTTCGATTTCGGCGCGCATAATTGTTCCGGCGACGTTCAAATGGATAGGCGGGATGTAGCGGCGCAGGCTGCCGAAGGCAACCTGCGTTACGTGCATGCGCACTGACTAATAGAGCCTGCCCGTGCCCGGCTGCATGATATTGCCCGCATCCGGCGGTGCATACATCGGCCGGCTGGCGTCGGCATCGACGCCGATCACAGCGTAATTGTCAGGCGGCGCGGTGCCGGGCTTGAAGGCTTCGAGGATCGTGCCGCGGCCGTCATAGGAGCCGGCGCGCATGCCGCTCTTGGCATCGACGCGGACCAGCTTGATGCCGGCAGGAACCTTGAATGGAATCGGTTGTTTGTCGGCGAGCGCGAGCTTGAGGAAGTCCTTGACGATAGGAGCAGCCAGATGGCCGCCGGTCGCTCCCTTGCCTAGGTGGCGCGGCTTGTCATAGCCGATATAGACGCCGACCGCGATGTCCGGCGAGAAGCCGATGAACCAGGCATCCTTTTCGTCGTTGGTGGTGCCGGTCTTGCCGGCGATCGGCTTGCCGACTTCCTTGAGGATGGTTGCCGTGCCGCCCTGCACAACGCCCTCCATCATGGAGGTGATCTGGTAGGCGGTCATGGCGTCGAGCACCTGCTCGCGGCGGTCGACGAGCTGGGGCTCGTTCTGGTTCTTCCAGCCGCCCGGCGCGTCGCAGCCGCGGCATTCGCGCTGGTCGTGCTTGTAGATGGTGTGGCCGTAGCGATCCTGGATGCGGTCGATCAGCGTCGACTTCACGCGCCGGCCGCCATTGGCGAACATCGAATAGGCCGTGACCATGCGCATGACGGTCGTCTCGCCCGCGCCGAGCGCGTAGGACAGATAGTTTGGCAGCTCGTCATAGACGCCGAAGCGTTTGGCGTACTCGCCGATCAGCGGCATGCCGATGTCCTGCGCGAGGCGCACCGTCACGGTGTTGAGCGAGCGCTGTAGCGCCACGCGCAACGTCACCGGGCCGTAATACTTGCCGGTCGAATAGTTTTCCGGACGCCAGACGCCGGCGCCCTGCCCCTGATCGATTTCGATGGGCGCGTCGACCACGACAGTCGACGGCGTGTAGCCGTTGTCCAGCGCCGAGGAATAGACCAGCGGCTTGAACGACGAACCCGGCTGCCGATAGGCTTGGGTGGCGCGGTTGAACTGGCTCTGGTCGAAAGAGAAGCCGCCGACCATTGCGAGCACGCGCCCGGTCCAGGGATCCATCACCACCATCGCGCCGGAAACTTCCGGCAGCTGGCGCAGACGGTATTGCCCTTCGATCGGATTGCCGTCCTTGCCGAACAGGGGATCGACATAGATGACGTCGCCGGGCTGCAGCACGGAGGCGACATTGGTCGGCGTCTTGTAACGGCTCGGCCCCGACGCGGGCTTGGCCCATCTCACGCCGTCGAGCGTGACGATGCCGGTCTGACGGACCTTGCTGACGGCGCCGCCGAGCTCGCGGCCAGGCTGGAAACCGACCCGCGCCGACTGGTCGCTGGTCTCCAGCACCACGGCCATGCGCCAGGGCGAGATATCCGACAGCGCCTTGATGTCGGCGAGCTTGACGCCCCAATCGCCGGAAATGTCGATCTTCTGGATGGCGCCGCGATAGCCGGTCGCCTCGTCGAAATTGACGAGCCCCGCCACCATGGTCTTGCGCGCCATCACCTGCAGTTTCGGATCGAGGGTAGTGCGGACCGAGAGGCCGCCTTCGTAGAGCTTCTTCTCGCCGTAGCGCTCGAAGATGTCGCGGCGAACTTCCTCGGCAAAATATTCGCCGGCAAAGACATGCGCGGCGTTGGAGCGCGAGACGACGTTGAGGCCTTCCTTGCGCGCCTTGTCGGCGTCGGCCTGCTTGATCCAGCCGTTTTCGAGCAGGCGGTCGACCACGTAATTGCGCCGCTCGATGGCGCGATCGCGGTTCCGCACCGGATGAAGCGCGGCCGGAGCCTTCGGCAGCGCGGCGAGATACGAGGCTTCCGCGATGGTGAGCTCGTTCACCGACTTGTCGAAATAAACCAGCGACGCCGCCGCAATGCCGTAGGCGCCTAGGCCGAGATAGATTTCGTTGAGGTAGAGCTCAAGGATGCGGTCCTTGGAATAGGTTCGCTCGATGCGCATCGCGAGCAGCGCTTCCTTGATCTTGCGGGTGAACGACACTTCGTTGGTCAAAAGGAAGTTCTTCGCGACCTGCTGGGTGATCGTCGAGGCGCCTTGCGGACGGCGGTTGGAGCCGAAATTCTGCGCGTAGAGCACGGCGGCGCGCGCCAGGCCCGTGAAGTCGAGGCCACCATGCTCGTAGAAATTCTTGTCTTCAGCCGCGAGGAAGGCGTTGATGACCATTTTCGGGACCGCCTGGATCGGCAGATAGAGCCGGCGCTCCTTGGAATATTCGCCGAGCAGCGAGCCGTCCGACGCGTGCACGCGCGTCATCACGGGCGGCTCATAATCCTGAAGCTGCGAATAATCCGGCAGGTCGCGGGAGAAATGCCAGATCAGGCCGGCGGCGGCGGCAACGCCGACAAGGAACACCACGGTTCCGGCGGCGAACAGGAAACCCAGAAACCGCACGAGCAAGCGCATTATCGATGTTCCGATCCTACCCTGGGCGCCGCCGTCCCGGCGCTTTCCGTTAATCTCGATGCCCGCGCGTCATCCAGCACATTCGCGGGCGGATAATACATGGTCCAGCGGTGAAATTTGACCGATTCCGCAAGCCCCTCAGTGGTTTTTTTATTGGCTGCCGCTGTGGCCAAACTTGGGCCTGCCGGGGCAGGAACAAGCCATTTCAGTTGCCCGATCCGGCCGTTACCAGGCGTTTGGCCAGAAAGGCATCGATTGCCTGGGACATCGCGCCGGCGGTGCGATTTCGCCAGCTCTCCGATACCAGATGCTCGCGGTCGCCCTTGTTGGAGACGTAGCCGAGCTCGACCAGCACCGAGGGCACATCGGGCGCCTTCAATACCCGGAAGCCCGCCGACTTCAGGGGATGTTTGTGCATTCTGACCGTCGTCTTCATCTCGCCCATCAAGATGCGCGCGAAGCGATTGGAAAAGGTTCGGGTTTCCCGCTGCGCCAGGTCGATCAGGATGTCGGCCACCACGGGCTCGTCGCTCATCGTCACGCCAGCGATGGCATCCGAGCGGTTTTCCGCTTCCGCCAGACGCTCGGCTTCGACGTCGGAGGCCTTCTCGGACAGCGTGTAGATCGTGGCGCCCTGCGCATCGCCCTCACCGCGCTTTAGCGCATCGGCGTGGATCGATACCAGCAACGCCGCCGATTGGCCGCGCGCGATGCGGACACGCTCGTCGAGCGGGACGAACGTATCGTCGTCACGCGTCATCACCACCCGGTATTTGCCTGATTTCTGGATGCGGTCGCGCAGCGCGAGGCCAAAGGTCAGGACGAGGTTCTTTTCCATGAAGTCGCTGCCGCCGGCCTGCGTGCCGTTGTCGGGGCCGCCATGGCCGGGATCGATCACGATCACCGGACGATTGTCGGGCGGTCCTGCCGGCTTGACCGGCGCGGTGGGCGCAACTGCTGCGTTGGCGCCGGCGATAGCAGGGCGCAATTCGGGGAGCGTTGCAGGCGCGAGCGATTGCATGAACGCAGAGCGATCGACTTCCATTAGCTCCAGCACCAACCGCGGCGGCTGGCCATTGGCGGCTTCCAGCACATAAGAGTTGGCGATCTTCGCGGGCCCGGTGAGATCGAACACGATGCGCGAGCCGCCGGGCATCACCAGCCCGTAGCGAAAGGCCTTGATCAGGCCGCGGCCCGCGGTGCCGACACCGGCCGGAAGCTGGAAGCTGACCTGGGGAATATCGATCACGATCCGGTAGGGATCAGCGAGCGCGAAGGCGCGGTGCTGGATCGGCTTGTCGAGATCGAGCACGAAACGGGTCTGCTTGGCATCCCCGGCCAGCCGGGCATCCGATGCAATTGGGTAGCTGGAGACCGCGGCAGGCAGCGGCGCCTGCCCTTCGGCGGCGCCAGCCGGGGCGATTTGAGAGCACACCATTGCTGCGGCGCACAAGAGCGCGGAACCCAGCAAAACATGGTGATTTGCGCGGCTCGCCAACGATCCACAGCCTCCAGAGGCGCTCTCTTTACCGCAATAGAACCACAGGGTTAATCGGAGCCTAAGGTTCCCGCCGACAAAAGCCGGGAGTGTTGCAGGCCCGTGACGCTCCCTTGCACCTAACAGCCAATCCACGTATGTAAAAGCCGCTGAAGGCTATTTCCCGGTTGTGTCGCGTTCAGCCTCCCGGTGCTACGCCGGAACCTCCAAGTCACGGAGATTTCCAGCGTTTTCCGATCCCTCCAGAGCCTGCGCCGCGCGCGGCTGACAAGGAGCGGCGGTTACGAGCCCGAGCGGCGGCCCGTCCCAAGGCCACTTTTCTGCTCCAGGGACGGTTTTTGATACGGCGCAGCCGAGCATCCGGCCCCTCGGGGTCCGGTGCACGATTCGCCGGCAAGGCGTGCTTTGCGCCAGGCCGGGCCAGCAGCGAGCTACCAGGCGGCAGGCTTGCCGCCCCTATTTTTAGACGGGCCGACGCTTGATGCGCCAGACTGTGTTGCCGACCCTGATCCACGAAGCGAACGCGAAGCCGCGCCCCGCTTTCGTGCGATCCCGTTCGGCGCGGCGCTCCGGGTTGCGTTTCGGCCTTCCCCTCACCCCCGAATCAGGTGGACCGTCGCGTCCCCGGCACGCGCAGTTTGCGCACGCCATGAAACGCGCCCGCCGCCGTCATGAGTTCCAAGATGCCCAACAAAATGTTGATCGACGCCACCCACCCGGAGGAGACCCGGGTCGTCGTGGTTCGCGGCAATCGAGTCGAAGAGTTTGATTTCGAGACCGCCCAGCGCAAACAACTGCGCGGCAACATCTATCTCGCCAAGGTCACCCGTGTAGAGCCTTCGCTGCAGGCCGCCTTCATCGAATATGGCGGCAACCGGCACGGCTTCCTCGCCTTCAGCGAAATCCATCCCGACTACTACCAGATCCCGGTCGCCGACCGTCAGGCGCTGATCGAGGCCGACGAGCGCGCCCATCGCGAGGCCGAGGAAGAGAACGAGAACCGTTCGCACCGCCGCCGCTCGCGTCACCGCAATGCGCGCCGCCGCGGTGGCGGCGACCGCGTCCGCAGCGAGATTGTCGAGAACGCCGGCCCCGATGCGGCGCTGCTCGAACCGCAGGAGGGCCACGAGCCCCGCGGCGATCAGGGCGAGTACGAGGCGCATGCGCACGAGGCTCATGATGAGCACGAGGCGCACGATCACGCCCTTGATCGCGATCATACCCTTGATCACGATCACCCCCGTGATCACGATCACCCCGGTGATCACGATCACAGCCACGAACAGCATCACGATCATGACGGCCATGACCATCACGAGCATGCGCCAGAAGAACACGCGCACGCCTCCGAGGAGGCGCCGGCGCCGACTGCGCAGCCCGACCCGGTCGTAGCCGCGGTCGAGGAATCCGTTGCCGCAACTGCGCCCGAGGCGCCCGGCGAGGTCAACGTCGAACCAGCGCGCGCTGCCGAAGAACAGGCGCAGGAAAACGTCGCCCATGCCGACGATGCCGTGCACGCCGAGCAGGCAGGCGCGGAAGCCTCCGAGACGCATCATGGCGAACTCGCGCCGGTCGCTCCTGGCGAAGAGCTTGGCGAGGACGATGAGGACGACGGCGAGGAAGCCGAGGAGGAAGAGGTCGTCGAATCCGTCGGCGGCGACGACGTGCTGGAGGAAGTGCCGGAGCGCGCCTTCCGCCCCCGCCGCCAGTACAAGATCCAGGAAGTCATCAAGCGCCGCCAGGTGATGCTGGTGCAGGTCGTCAAGGAAGAGCGCGGCAACAAGGGCGCGGCGCTGACGACCTATCTGTCGCTCGCCGGCCGTTATGCCGTGTTGATGCCGAACACCGCGCGCGGCGGCGGCATCAGCCGCAAGATCACCTCGGCGCAGGACCGCTCGCGGCTGAAGGAAGTGGTGCAGGATCTCGACGTGCCCGAGGGCATGGGGATCATCCTGCGCACCGCCGGCGCCTCCCGCACCAAGCCCGAGATCAAGCGCGACTTCGAGTACCTGATCCGCATGTGGGAAACCGTGCGCGACATGACGCTGAAGTCGCAGGCCCCCACCCTGGTCTACGAGGAAGGCTCGCTGATCAAGCGCTCGCTGCGCGACCTCTACAACAAGGAGATCGACGACATCATGGTGGCCGGCGAAGGCGGCTACCGCGAAGCGCGCGACTTCATGAAGATGCTGATGCCGTCGAACGTGAAGTCGGTGAAGCAGTACCGCGACGGCCAGCCGCTGTTCTCGCGGATGGGCGTCGAGAGCCAGCTCGATGCGATGTTCTCGCCGACCGTGCAGCTGCGCTCCGGCGGCTACATCGTCATCAACCAGACCGAGGCGCTGGTCTCCATCGACGTCAACTCCGGCCGCTCGACGCGCGAGCACCACATCGAGGATACCGCGCTGAAGACCAATCTGGAGGCCGCCGAGGAGGTCGCCCGGCAGCTCAGACTGCGCGACCTCGCCGGCCTGATCGTCATCGACTTCATCGACATGGACGAGAAGCGCAACAACCGCGCGGTGGAGCGCAAGCTTTCCGACTGCCTGCGGCAGGATCGCGCGCGCATCCAGGTCGGCCGCATCTCGCATTTTGGCCTTCTGGAGATGTCGCGCCAGCGCATCCGCGCCAGCGTGCTGGAATCCTCGACCGAGCCCTGCGCGCAATGCGGCGGCACCGGCCACGTCCGTTCGGTGTCCTCGGTGGCGCTGCAGCTCTTGCGCGGCATCGAAGAAATCCTGATGAAGGGCGCGACGCATAATCTGACGGTGCGCACCCGCACCGATGTCGCGCTCTACGTGCTCAACCACAAGCGCGGCCATCTGCGCGACCTCGAGAGCAGCTTCAAGGTTTCGCTCGCCGTCGTCGCCGACGCCTCGGTCAGCGGCCAGCAATCCTTCATCATCGATCGCGGCGAGCAGGTGCATACGCTCGAGGCCGCGAAGGCGCTGCTCGCGGCGCAGGCCGCAAGCTCCCCGCCGCCGCAGGAGGACGACGCCGAGGACGAGGACGACGGCTTCGACATCGAGACGGAATCGGAGGTCGAGACCGACGAGACCGAAGGCGTTGCCGACGAGCAGTCCGCGGCCGAGGAAGCCGGCGGAGA
>DATEJC010000471.1:0-6744 GCA_035278345.1 Bradyrhizobium sp.
ATCGGCTATGTCAGGGACCGGCGGATCGTGGTCGACCGCGGCGTCGCCACGACCACCGGGATCAGCGCCTCGATGCCGATGTCGCTGACGCTGATCGAGGCGATTGCCGGGCGCGACAAGGCCGAGGCGGTCGGCCGCGACATCGGGCTCGAGCATTGGGACGCGCGCCACCGCAGCGACGCCTTCACCTTCACCCGGCCGTTTGCGCTGACGGCGATCCAGAACGCACTGGCGTTCTGGCAGCGCGAGCAGTTCGGCATTGCACTCAGGCCTGACATCGACGAGGTGTCGCTGGCGCTGGTTGCGGATGCCTGGTCGCGGACGTATCGCTCGAAAGCGCTCACCTTTGCCGCCACCGCCGGCGCGCTGCAGACCCGGCACGGCATCCGTCTCCTGCCGGATCAGGTCGCCGCGAACTGGCCAGCCGACCGAACGCTCCCGGCGATCGGCGATCGGCCGGCACAGGCGCTGGATGAGGCGCTGCGCGGCATCGAAGCGCGCTATGGAGGGCGTACGGCCGACTTCGTGGCGATGCAGCTGGAATATCCGCGGCCATAAAACGAGCCGCTGAGGTCCAGCCAGAAATTCTTTCCCATCCCAAGCTTGCGGCGTCATCGGCGCTTCAATAAGTTTCCGCAATTGATCGCCTGTCGATTTCTTGTGGGGAAGAACGTGAATCGTCGCGACGCGCTGAAAGCCTTTGCCGGCCTTGCCCTTTGCCCGCTGTGCCGGCCTGCATTTGCCGCCGAAGGCGCGCATTGGAGCTATGAAGGCGCCACCGGCCCGGCCAAATGGGGCGATCTCGACGCGGCGAGCAAAGCCTGCACCATTGGCCTGCAGCAATCCCCGATCGACATCGTCTCCCCCATCAAGTCGCAATTGCCGCCGTTGAAACTCAACTGGCCGAAGGCGGCCGACACCATCGTCAACAACGGCCACACCATCCAGCTCAACTTTGCCCCGGGCGGCATGCTGACGCTGGCTGACAAGAAGTTCAATCTGCTGCAGGTGCACTTCCACCGCCCGAGCGAACACATGATCGCGGGCAAGAGCTATCCGATGGAAGCGCATTTCGTGCACCGCGCCGATTCCGGCGCGCTTGCCGTGGTCGGCGTGTTGATGTCGACCGGTAAGCCGAATGCGGCGTTCGCCAAGGTGGTCGCGACCATGCCCGCGAAGGAAGGCGCGCCGGTGAAGGCCGATCCTGCCTTCAACCCGAACGACATGCTGCCGAAGAAGCTGAGCTACTATCGCTATTCGGGCTCGCTGACGACGCCGCCCTGCGCAGAGACGGTGGAGTGGCTGCTGCTGACGAACCCGATCATAGTGGCGGAAACCGACGTAGCGGCATTCGCAAAACTCTATCCGCTGAACGCGCGGCCTGTGCAGCGGGATAACCGGCGGTATGTGCTGGTGTCGGGATAGTCACCGATGAGGTGAACCAATGAGGCGACGTGAGTTCATCGCGATGCTCGGTGGTGCGGCGGCGATGTCGCCGTTCGCGGCTTTGGCGCAGCAGCCCAAAAAGGTGCACCTCGGCTGGCTCACGACGGCTCCGGCTGGCAGCGTCGGCCCGTTCCTGGGTGCGCTACGCGCCGGGCTTGCCGATCTCGGTTATGTCGAGGGCCGCAACCTCACGATTTCTGCGCGCTATGCCGATGGCGATATCAGCCGCGTCCCTGTTCTTGCGGAGGAACTGGCCCGGCTGCCGGTCGACATCATCGCCACCCAGGGCACTGCCACCCGCCAGCTCACCGGCATCAGCACGACTGTGCCGGTGGTTTATGTGTTCAGCGCCGATCCGGTGTTGGCGGGCATTGCCGAAAGCCTCCCCCGGCCAGGCCGCAGGATGACCGGCATCACGCTGTTGTCGGCCGAACTGAACGGCAAGCGACTCGAACTGCTGCGCGAAATCCTGCCGCAGATCGGACGTGTTGCAATCGTCGCGAGTCCCACTCACTCCGGTGAGGAACTGGAGCGCAAGAATTCCATCGAGATGGCGGAAAAGCTTGGCATCGCCATCCAGTACCATCCGACACCGACCACGGAAGCGCTGCGCGCTGCCTTTGCACGGATGACGATGGACCCGCCACAGGCGCTTGTGGTTTTTCCGGACCCGGTCACGGTCAGCAACCGCCGGCCAATCGTCGATTTCGCGAATGGCGTTCGCGTCCCCGTGATTTCGGGCTGGGCCGATTTCGCCGACAGCGGCGCGCTCTGCACTTACGGGCCAAGGCTTGTCGAGTCCTATCGGCGGCTCGCCTATTATGCAGACCGCGTCCTGAAGGGCGACAATCCCGCCGAATTGCCGATCGAGCGGCCGACGGTGTTCGAGTTGGTGCTCAATCTGAAGGCCGCCCGCGCGCTCGAAATCCAGATCCCGCCGGCGCTCGTCGCGCGCGCCGACCGCGTGATCGAGTGAACGGTCGGAAGAACCGCAAACCAGCGAGGCTCGGATGTTCGATGCTGTTGTCCTGGGAACCGTCGTCACCGAAGACAGCATCACGCCCGATGCCTATGTCGCGATCGAGGGCGAGAAGATCGCCGAGATCGGCCGCGGCGCCGCACCTCCCGCGCGCGAGGTGGTCGATCGTTCCGGTTCGCTGATCTTTCCCGGGCTCGTTGATGGACACGTCCATACCGGATCGGCGCTGGGCTGGCCGGGGATCGAAGGGACCACGAAGACCGCAGCGGCGGGCGGCGTCACGACCTGTGTCGATATGCCCTATGATGTTCCCGAGGCGACGACGGATGCCGGCATCCTCCAGCGCAAGATCGCGATGGTGAACGAGACCGCCCATGTCGACGTCGCGCTCTATGGCACCATCCGCAAGCACGATGGAGTCGGCGCGATATCCGGGCTAGCCGAGGGCGGCGTTTGCTCGTTCAAGCTTTCGACCTACGAATATGACGCGATCCGCTTTCCCCGCATCGACCACCCGACCATGATCGCGGCCTTCGAGGAGATCGCGCGCACGGGCGTTCCGGTTTCGATCCACAATGAGGATCAGGAGCTGGTCGAGAGCCTGAGCGCGGACGCGCGCGCCGCGGGCCAGACGCACCCGCTGATGCATTCCCGCACCCGCCCGCCGCTGGCGGAAACGCTTGCCGACAACGAGATATTCGAGATCGGGCTCTACACCGGCGCGCACGTGCACATCGCCCACTCCTCCGTCGCGCGCGGCTACGCCATCGCGGAAACGTTTCGAGGCTACGGCGCCAAGGCCAGTGGCGAGGCGTGCATCCAGTATCTGTGCATGACGGAGGACGATCTGGTTCGTCTCGGCGGCCTCGGCAAGTGCAATCCGCCGTTCCGGACCGCGGCAGAGGTGGAGCGGATGTGGGCGGCGCTGCAGCAGGACCAGGTCGCCTATGTCTCGACCGATCACGCGCCATGGCCGATCGAGCGCAAGACCAAGGCCGATATCTTCGCCTGCTCGGCCGGTCTGGTCGGCCTGCAGAGCTTTGGCCCCCTGATGTACTCGCTGCTGGTGGAGCGAGGCCTCTCCCCGTCGCTGATGGCAAAGTACTGCGCGGATCGTCCGGCCCGGCATCACGGTCTTGCCGGCAAGGGGCGGATCACGGCGGGCTACGATGCCGATTTGATGGTGATCGAACCCGGCGATTTCGTCTTCGACCAGGCCGCGATTGTCGATCGGCCCGAGCTGCGCTGGTCGCCCTATCACGACCGACGGATGCGCGGCCGAGTGGCTTCGACATTCCTGCGCGGCCGGCTGATATGGAATGACGGCAAGACGCTGTCCGCGCCGGGCACGGGGAGATTCGTACGCCGGTCATCATAACCCGTAGGATGGGAGAGCCAACGGCTCGCGCGAATGCGCGCCCGATGATAAGCTTCCGAAACCCATCGCCCAGGTTCCGCCTTTGCGCGTCGTCAAACGAGGGAGGTCGAAATGGCCAACCGCCAGCAGAGAAGCAATCGGGAAGCCAAGAAGCCGAAGAAGGAGAAGATAAAAGTCATTGCCGCCGCGCCGAGCCAAAAGGCCGCGGCGTGGCAGCCAGCCCCGCCTTCCGACAGGAAGAAATAGCAGATATCAGCGCCGGCGAGCGTGGGCTCTACGTCGCGTAGTCCGGCTCCTTGCGGTCGAGGATGCGTTTCAGCGCATCGAAGTGCCGCTGCGACGGCGACGGCCCGGTGTAGAGGTGGTCGTCCCTGTAGTCGCGCTTGGTCTTCTCGACCACAGGCGTCGGGAGCTGCTTCAGCCGTTGCCCGGTCCACATCGCGTAGATCTGCACCTGCGCGGCGCGCTCGATGTAGTAGAGCCTGTCATAGGCTTCGGCGACCGTTGGACCGGTCGTGGTGATGCCGTGGTTGGCCATGAACAGCACGCTCTTGTTGCCGATCACGCGGGCGAGCCGCTCACCTTCGGCCGGATCCATGGCGGGACCGCTATACTCGTCGTCATAGGCGATCGCCTCGGAGAGGCCGACCTCGGTCTGGCCGATCTCCTTGATGCGCGGGTCCTCGAGCCGGGTCAGCGCGCTGGCATAGGGCATGTGGGTGTGAAACACGGCCTTGGCCTGCGGCAGCGCCTTGTGGATCGGCGCGTGGATGCAATAGCAGGAACGCTCGACGTCGCCCTCGCCGCTCTTCACCTCGCTGTCGTCGATGCCGACCTCCATGAAGGTGGAGGCGGTCACTTCCGACCAGTGGGTGCCGAACGGGATCTGGTAGTAGCGGTCGCTCTGGCCGGGCACCACCAGGGTCAGGTGATTGAAGATGCCTTCGGAGAAGCCGTGCATGTAGGCGAGGCGATGTGCGGCGGCGAGATCGACCCGCGCCTGCCACTGCTCGTCAGACACATTGTCGCGAAGCGATTTCGGCGAAACCCTGAACTGCATGCGCGTGCTCCCGTAAGGCTTGTTGTTATGGGAGAGTATAGCGGATTTCACGCGGGGCGGCGGCGACAATTGTCGCGGGGGTGGTATCTCGATTTCGCGGCACAACCGGTGTCGTCCCGGCGCAGGCCGGGACCCATAACCGCCAATGTCAATGGTTAGATTGAGCTGGAGCCCGAGCTTGTTTCTGCAGCGAACGGTCGTGGTTATGGGCCCCGGCCTTCGCCGGGGCGACACCCACTACGCCGATCTGGCCAATGCCCCGTCGATCATGGCGACCGCATTCGGCACGCCGTAGACGGCGACGAAGGAGCCGAAGCGCGGGCCCTTCTCCTGGCCGAGCAGCACCTGGTAGAGCATGTTGAACCAGTCGAGCGAAACGCCGGGGCGGCCGTCCTTGCCCTTCTTGACGGGATCGAGGAAAGGCTCGCGGCGGCCGATCTCGTAGACGACGTTCTGGATCTCCTCGGCCGTTGCGCCCGCTTCCATGTTGGCAAGCGCATCGCGCAGGTCCTGCAGCGCGGCGCGTTCGCTCTGGGTCGGTTCGCGGAACTTCTTCGTCGGCGCCACGAAGTCGCGGTAGTAGTTGATGGCGTAGCTTACCATCGCGTCCAGCTTCGGATGTGTCTGCGGCGTCACGCCGGGGCGATAGCGGCCGATGAAGCCCCACAGCGTTTCGGCATTCTCCGCATTCGACGACGACACCAGCGTCAGCAGCAGCTGGAAGGTGACGGGCATCTCGATCTTCGGCGGATTGCCGGAGTGCATGTGCCAGACCGGGTTGGCGAGCTGCTGCCGCCCATCCTGGCGCGGGAAGGCATCGATGAACTGCTGATAGTCGTCGACATTGCGCGGGATCACATCGAAGTAGAGCCGCTTGGCGGCCTTCGGCTCGCGATACATGAACAGCGCCAGCGATTCCGGGCTCGCATAGCGCAGCCATTCGTCGATGGTGAGGCCGTTGCCCTTCGACTTGGAAATCTTCTGGCCCTTCTCGTCGAGGAAGAGCTCGTAGTTGAAGCCTTCCGGCGGCGTGCCGCCCAGCGCCGTGCAGATCTTGCCCGACAGCTTGACGGAATCGATCAGGTCCTTGCCGGCCATTTCATAGTCTACGCCGAGCGCATACCAGCGCATCGCCCAGTCCGGCTTCCATTGCAGCTTGCAATGGCCGCCGGTGACGGGAAGCGTGACGCGCTCCCTGGTCTCGGGATCGTCGTAGGAGACCGTGCCGGCCTTGGCGTCGTGATCGACGATCGGCACGTAGAGCACCTGGCCGGTGCGCGGGCAGATCGGCAGGAACGGCGAATAGCTCGCCGCACGCTCCTCGCGGAGCGAGGGCAGCATGATCTTCATGACGGCGTCGAGACGCTCCAGCATGCGCAGCAGCGCCGCGTCGAACTTGCCCGAAGTGTAGTAGTCGGTGGAGCTGGCGAACTCGTAGTCGAAGCCGAAGGTGTCGAGGAAGGCGCGCAGCCGCGCATTATTGTGCGCGCCAAAGCTGTCATGCGTGCCGAAGGGATCGGGCACCCTGGTCAGCGGCTTGCCGAGGTTCTTCTCCAGCAGCTCCTTGTTCGGCACGTTGTCCGGCACTTTGCGCAGGCCGTCCATGTCGTCGGAGAAAGCGAGCAGCCGCGTCTTGATCTTGTCGTCGGTGAGCACGCGGAAGGCATGGCGCACCATGGTGGTGCGCGCGACCTCGCCGAACGTGCCGATATGCGGCAGGCCGGACGGGCCGTAGCCGGTCTCGAACAGCACCTCGTCCTTCGGTTTCTTCTTCAGCCGCGCGACAATCGCCTTGGCCTGCTCGAACGGCCAGGCGTTGGATTGTTCGGCGAGCGAACGAAGATCGTTGGGGGCGGGAAGTTCGGCGGTGGACATCTAGAG
>DATEJC010000472.1:0-2168 GCA_035278345.1 Bradyrhizobium sp.
CGCGCAGGGCATTGGACAGGCGCTCTATGAAGGCGTCGCCTACAGCGAAGAAGGCCAGTTGCTCACCGCGAGCTACCAGGATTATTGCCTGCCGCGTGCCGACGACATTCCGCCGATCACGGTGACGCTCGATCCCTCGGCGCCGTGCAAGACCAATCCCCTGGGCGCCAAGGGCTGCGGCGAATCCGGCGCCATCGGTGGGCCGCCCTGCATCACCAATGGCGTGATGGACGCGCTGTTGGAGCTCGGCATCAAGCAGCTGAACACGCCGTTGACGCCGTCGAAAATCTGGCAGGCGATCCGGGATGCGAGAGCGGGGGAGTAAACTCCACTGTCATTCGGGGCTCATCGCTTCGCGATGCCCCGGAATGACGTGGCGAGAGAGTGGTCGCTTCGCGGCCCCCCGGAATGACGATGGGGCTAAATCCCCAGCACCATTTTCGCGATGATCTCGCGCTGGATCTCCGACGAGCCGCCGAAGATCGTCCAGGCGCGGCCGTTGAGATATTCCGGCACCACGGTCAGCATCTCCTCCGGCACCGGCGGCTCGTGGTTGAGCCGGTAGAGCGGACGCACCGGCTCGACGGCGAGCCCGTCATGGCCGATCACGTCGACGCCGAGCCGCGTCACCGCCTGGCGGATTTCGCTGTTCCGCAGCTTCAGGATCGATGACACCGCGCCGGGATTTTGTCCGGTCTGCAGCGCCGACAGCACGCGCAGCTCGGTCATCTCGAGCGCATCGATATCGATCTCGATCTCCGACATACGCAGGGCGATGTCCGGATCGTCGATGGCGCGGCCGGTGAGGTCGGATTCGGCGAGATCGGAGATCGTATTCAAGGCTTCACGCAGCTTGGCCGAGGCAATGCCGGCACCGCGCTCGAACTCCAAAAGGTACTTGCCGTAGGTCCAGCCCTTGCCCTCCTCGCCGACACGGTTGGCGACGGGCACGCGGACGTCGTCAAAGAACACCTGATTGACTTCGTGATCGCCGCCGATGGTGAGGATCGGCCGCGTCGTGATGCCCGGCGTCTTCATGTCGATCAGGATGAAGCTGATGCCGTCCTGCTGCCGCTCGGTCTCGTTAGTGCGCACCAGCGCGAACATGCGGTTGGCGTGATGCGCATGCGTGGTCCAGATCTTGGTGCCGTTGACGATGTAGTCGTCGCCGTCGCGCACCGCCCGCGTCTTCAGCGAGGCGAGGTCGGAGCCCGAGCCCGGCTCGGAATAACCCTGGCACCAATAGTCCTCGCCGGAGAGGATGCGCGGCAGATAGAAGTTCTTTTGCTCCGGCGAGCCGAAGCCGATGATGACGGGGCCGACCATCTTCACGCCCATCACGTTCACGTTCGGCACGCCGGCGCGGGCGCATTCGGCCTCGAAGATCCAGCGCTGCGCCGGCGTCCAGTCCGGGCCGCCATGTTGCACCGGCCAGCCCGGCGCGCCCCAGCCCCTCTTGTGAAGGGCCCGCTGCCAGGCCATGCCGATGTCGGGGTCGGAGAATACGGAAGGCGTCAGCGCGGTGGCACGCTTCATTTCCGGCGTCAGGTTCGCGGCGATGAAGTCGCGGACTTCCTTTTCGAAGGCGCGCTCTTCGGCGCTGAAGCTGAGATCCATGGTCCGCCTCCCTATACCCGCGCTCGCCCGCCGAGCGCGGCGTGGCGGCGATAATGATAGGCGCTGCCGCCAAATAGCGTGTCGAAGGCGAGCAGGCGCTTGAAATAGAGACCGATGTCCAGTTCTTCGGTGACGCCCATCGCGCCGTGCAGCTGCACCGACTGCTCGGCAACGAAGCGCGCGCATTTGCCGATCTTGGCCTTCGCGCCCGAGGCGGCGCGGCTGCGCGCCACCGGCTCGGCATCGGCCATCAGCGCCGCGCGCAGCGCCATCGAGCGCGCCTCGTCGCATTGCATCGCCATGTCGGCAAGGCGATGACGGATCACCTGGTTGGCCGACAGCGGCCGGCCGAACTGCTTCCTGATCCCTGTGTATTCCAGGGTGGTGTCGAGCAGCGTCTGCATGATGCCGACGGCCTCCGCGCCAAGCGCCGCCATCGCGCGATCGGTAACTGCTTCAATCGCCGGCAGCGCGTCACTCGCATCGCCGAGCAGCGCATCGGCCGGCAGCTGGACATCGCGCAAATCGAGGTTGCACGCGCGTCCGCCGCC
>DATEJC010000473.1:0-4950 GCA_035278345.1 Bradyrhizobium sp.
GACGGCCTCCGCGCCAAGCGCCGCCATCGCGCGATCGGTAACTGCTTCAATCGCCGGCAGCGCGTCACTCGCATCGCCGAGCAGCGCATCGGCCGGCAGCTGGACATCGCGCAAATCGAGGTTGCACGCGCGTCCGCCGCCGAGCCGCGGGTAATCGTGAAGGGTCATGCCGGGAGTCGCTGCGGGCACGAGGAACAGACACAGTCTGCCGGAAGAGCCGTTGGCATTGACGAGGCGCGCCGAGACGATGAGCTGGTTCGCCGCGTTGCCATCGAGCACCGCGATCTTGTGGCCCCTCAACCGAAAGCCGTTCGCTGTCTTCGTGGCCGTCGTCTCGACCTTGCCGAGATCGAAGCGCGCAGCGCGCTCGGCATACGCGAAGGCGAGATAGAGCGAGCCGTCGGCGACTTTCGGAAGCAGCGCCTGCTTCTGCGCATCGCTGCCGCAGGCGGCGATCAGTCCGGCGCCGATCACGACCGTGGAGAGATAGGGCTCCGCGACAAGCCCGCGCCCGAACGCTTCCATCAAGATGCCGATTTCGATCGCGCCGCCGCCGAGCCCGCCATGCTCTTCCGCAATCGGCAATGCCAGCCAGCCAAGATCGGCAAATTGCTTCCAGGTCGCGGTGCTGAAGCCGTTGGGCTCTGCGGCTGCCTTGCGGCGGTGATCGGCGGTACAGGTCTCGCCGACAAACCGTTCGACGCTTTCGCGCAGCAGGCGCTGCTCATCGCTGAGGGTGAGGTCCATCTTATAGCTTCGCCGTGGAGGGTTTTCGCACGGAAGGATGCAGTCCCGACGGGTCCACCACCATTCCGAATTCCTGCAGATTATGGGCGTGACAGAGCTGATGCAGCGCAAAGGCCTGCTCGATTGCGGCCGGCTGGCCCATCACGTCGACCGAGCGGTTCACCGCCTCCTTGGTCAGCTTCAGCGCAAACGATGGTTTGGCTGCGATCCGCTCGGCGAGCTTCAGCACAAAGGACGACATCTCGCTCCGCGGCACGACATGGTTCACCATGCCGAGCCGGTGCGCCTCGTCCGCGGTCCACACGTCTGCGGTGAACAGCATCTCCTTGGCCTTGCGCGGACCGAGCTCCCAGGGATGCACGAACCACTCGACGCCGCACACGCCCATGGTGACAACGGGATCGCAGAACTCGGCATCATGGCTCGCGACGATGAGATCGCAGGCCCAGGCCAGCATCAAGCCGCCGGCAATGCATTTGCCGTGCACTTCGGCGATCGTCGGCTTCGCCAGATTGCGCCAACGACGGGTGATCTGCAGATAGATCTCCTGCTCGCGCGCGAAACGGCCGTGCGCGTTCGGCTCGGCAAAACCGCCCCAATTTCCGACCGGCGGAAAATCCACGCCCGCTTCATTCTTGCCGCCGGGGCGAAGGTCATGGCCGGAGGAAAAATGCGGGCCGTTGCCGGCGAGGATGATGACCTTGACCGCGTCGTCCTGCACCGCCTGGTCGAAGGCGGCGTTGAGGTCGTAGGTCATCTGCAAATTCTGCGCGTTGCGCGCCTCGGGCCGGTTCATCACGATCCGCGCAATGCGCGGGTCGGGCCGTTCCACCACAATGGTCTCGAACTCCATGGCGTCCTCGCGTTTCCCTTTTTCTTGTCGGGCCATGTTGTTGGTTCGGCAAATGATAGGCAAGGGAGAAGTAATGCAAATTGCTCACAGTGTCATGCCGGGCTCGCCAGGAGGCGTTCCCCCGGAAGACGGAATGAACCTGTTCTGCTACTTTCGCGACAAATCATGCCGGGAGATTGAAATGCGGAAGTTTTTGACGGTATTGGCGACGTTGTCCTGTCTCAGCCTGACCAATTGCGGCTACAACGTCATCCAGACCAATGACGAGCAGGTCAAGTCGAGCTGGTCGGAAGTGGTCAACCAGTACCAGCGCCGCGCCGATCTGGTGCCGAACCTCGTCAATTCCGTGAAGGGCTTTGCACAGCAGGAAAAAGACGTGTTGCTCGGGGTCACCAATGCGCGCGCCAAGGTCGGCAGCGTCCAGGCGACGCCCGAGGTGCTGAACGATCCCGCCGCGTTCCAGAAGTTCACGCAGGCGCAAGGCGAGCTCACCAGCGCGCTGTCGCGCCTCCTGGTCGTCACCGAAAATTACCCGCAGCTGAAATCCGATGCGCTGTTCAAGGACCTGATGGCGCAGCTTGAAGGTACCGAGAACCGCATCACGGTGGCGCGCAACCGCTATATCAAGTCGGTGCAGGAATATAACGTCGGCATCCGCACCTTCCCGAACAATCTCACCGCCATGATGTTCGGCTACAAGGAGAAGCCCAACTTCACGGTCGCCAACGAGAAGGAAATCTCGGTCGCTCCGAAGGTGGATTTCAGCCCGGCGCCGGCTCCCACCAAGTGAGCGCGCGAGGCGGCGATATCAGATGAAGGCCGTTCGAGCTGTCCTGCTGGCCCTGCTGCTGAGCTGGGTGCTTCCGGCTTTCGCGCTGGTCGCGGTCCCCCAGCTCACCGGGCGGGTGGTCGACAAGACCGGCACGCTTTCGAGCGGCGATATCGCGCAGCTGACGCAAACGCTCGCCGATCTCGAACGCCGCAAAGGCAGCCAGATCGCGGTCCTGATCGTGCCGACCACCGACGGCGAGGCGATGGAGCAATTTTCACTGCGCGTCGCGGAAGCCTGGAAGATCGGCCGCAAGAAGGTGGACGACGGCGCTTTGCTCGTTGTCGCCAAGAACGACCGCCGCCTGCGCATCGAGGTCGGCTACGGCCTCGAAGGTGCACTGACCGACGTCACCACAAAGCGCATCATCGACGAGGTGATCACGCCGAAATTCAGGACCGGCAATTTCGCCGGCGGCATTTCCGACGGCGTCAACCGCATGATCGACCTTGTCAATGGCGAGAAGCTGCCGGGACCCGAGCCGACGAATTGGGACAGCAAGCGCTGGCTGGCGCACCCCGATGCGCTGCCCTTCGTGCTCTTCGTCGTGTTCGCCGTCAGCAGCGTGCTGCGCGCCGCCCTGGGTCGGCTGCTCGGGTCCGCCGCCGCCGGCACCTTCGTCACGGCGCTGGTCTGGTTTTTGTGGGGTGATTTCGGCCCGGCTCTCGCCGCCGGCGTGTTCGTGTTCCTGATTACCGTCTTCATTGACATCGCCTCAGGGAAAAGCGGCAGTAGTAGCAGCGGCTGGTCGAGCGGCAGCAGCAGCGGTAGTAGCAGTAGCAGCGACTGGAGCAGCAGTAGCTCCAGCTCAAGCGACAGCGGCAGTTTCAGCGGCGGCGGTGGCGACTTTGGCGGCGGCGGCGCATCGGGGAGCTGGTAGCATGGACATTGGTCGCATCGGCAGACACCTGCTCGAGCATCGCTGGCGCGAGCGGCGCATCTTCACGCCAAAAGTGCTTGATCGCATCGAGCAGGCCATCAAGGCGGGCGAAGCCACGCATTCCGGCCAGATCCGTTTTGTGGTGGAAGGCGCGCTCGACGGCAAACCGCTGTTCCGAAACCAGCCGGCGCGCGAGCGGGCCCTCGACATTTTCTCGCAATTGCGGGTCTGGGACACCGAACACAATAACGGCGTGCTGATCTATCTTCTGCTCGCAGACCGCGACGTCGAGATCGTCGCCGATCGCGGCATCCACGGCAAGGTCGGTACCGAGGGCTGGGAAAAGACCTGTGCCGTCATGGAAAAGGAATTCCGCGCCGGCCTGTTCGAGCATGGCGTGGTCAGGGGCATCGAGGAAGTCTCGCGGCTCCTGGCCCAGCATTTCCCCAAACAACCCGGCGACAGCAACGAATTGCCGGACGCGCCGGTGATGTTGTGACGCAATTGCCGTAGGGTGGGCAAAGGCGCGCTTGCGCCGTGCCCACCTTTCACGGAATACTGCCTGCGATGCCCGACTATCGACGCGCTCGTCTTGAGGGAAGCACATATTTCTTCACGGTTGTTCTCGCCGATCGGTCGAGCGCGCTCCTTGTTGCTGAAATCGACCGTTTGCGACGCGCATACCGGATAGTCAGGGATCGTTATCCCTTCGAAACGATAGCGATCTGCGTACTGCCGGATCATATCCACGCCATTTGGTCTCTACCGCCTGGCGACCTCGATTTCTCGAGGCGCTGGAATCTTATCAAGAGCGCCTTCTCTCGAGGCCTCGACGCTCGGCCGAGATCGCCGAGCAAGATCTCCAAACGCGAGAAGGGTATCTGGCAGCGTCGATACTGGGAGCACGCGATCAGAGACGATGCCGATCTTGAGCGGCATGTCGATTACATTCACTTCAACCCGGTGAAACACGGTTATGTCAGTCGCGTCGTCGATTGGCCGCACAGCAGCTTTCATCGTTACGTGGAAACGAGCGTGCTTCCAGCGGATTGGGGAGGAGACGCGAAGGATATCAAGGGATCATTCGGCGAGTGAAAGGTGGGCACGCTTCGCTTTGCCCACCCTACGATTTTGTGGGTGTGCGACGTTTTGCGTGCTATTGAGCTTGCGGTATAGGCTAGTCTCCCAATCAACCAAGAAGCGCCATGGGGAGAGACTGCCGATGAACCGCCGCGAATTGTTGAAGGCTGCCGCCGCGTTGCCGCTGGCGCCTGCCGTTCTCTCCAACTCCGGTTTCGCGCAGGGCGCGCCATACCCCTCCCGCAACATCACCATGATCGTGCCTTTTCCGGCCGGCGGGCAGGCCGATCTTGCGGCGCGGCCGGTGGCGGCCGTGCTGGAGAAAATCCTCGGCAAGGCCGTGATCGTGGACAACCGCGCCGGCGGCGGCGGCGGCTCGGTCGGCAATGCCGCGGCGGCGCGCGCCGAGCCGGATGGTTACACGCTTTTGATGACGCTGTCCTCGCTGGCCGTGCTGCCCGAGGCCGATCGGCTGTTCGATCGGCCCGTTGCCTATGAGGTCTCGCAATTCGCGCCGGTCGCGCGCGTGCTGGCCGATCCGACGCTGCTCGCCGTGCCGGC
>DATEJC010000474.1:0-4345 GCA_035278345.1 Bradyrhizobium sp.
CTCTTCAACCGCTTCGCCCGGATTGATCGCGGTCGAGCGCTCGTTCTCGATCATCTCGCGCGAAAGCAGGTGCCGCCGGTTCGAGGTGGCGTAGAGGATGACGTTCTCCGGCCGGCCCTCGATGCCGCCTTCCAGCACCGCCTTCAGCGACTTGTAGGAGGCGTCGTTACCGTCGAAGGAGAGGTCGTCGCAGAACACGATGAAGTGGAAATCCGACTCGCGCAGCAACTCCATCAGCGCCGGCAGGCTCTCGATGTCCTCGCGGTGGATCTCGATCAGCTTCAGCCGGTCGGCCGGCTTGCGGTCGACGTTGATGCTGGCATGCGCCGCCTTGACCAGCGAGGATTTGCCCATGCCGCGCGCACCCCAAAGCAGCGCGTTGTTGGCGGGCAGGCCGTTGGCGAACCGCTCGGTGTTTTCGATCAGGATGTCGCGCATCCGGTCGATACCCTTGAGGAGCCCGATCTCGACCCGGCTGACCCGTGGCACCGGCGACAGCCGCCCGTCGGGATGCCAGACGAAGGCGTCCGCACCAGCAAGGGAATCGGCCGAACCGGCGGCCGGGGCATTGGCCGACAGCTGTGCGGCAATGGCTTCCAGCGCATCCGCGATCCGCGCGGCATGACCGTCCATTAACGCGCCCGGAGGGCGTTTTGTCGCGGCTTTGACCGCCTTCTTGGAAGCGGCTTTTGCCGCGGTTTTATCGGGTTTTCGGGCCATCGCTCAAGTTCCTGATAGCGCAGCCTTATCGGGCCTTGGCGGCTGCCGCAAGCGGCCTAAATGAAAGGGCGTCCCAGCGTTGCAATTGGGACCGCGGCCGCTATAGTCCGCGCGAATTTGCCCGGACCGGGCCAGGCGCCTTGGCGCTGCCGGTTCTTTCCGTCTTACCCTAAGGAATCCCCGAATGCTGATCACCCCAGCGTATGCCCAGGCCGCAGCCGGCGGCGACGCCAACAGCATGCTGATGTCGCTGCTGCCGTTCGCGCTGATCTTCGTGATCATGTACTTCCTGATCCTGCGCCCGCAGCAGAAGAAGATGCGCGACCATCAGGACCTGGTGAAGAACATCCGCCGCGGTGACACGGTCGTGACCTCGGGCGGCCTGGTCGGCAAGGTCACCAAGGTGGTCGACGACGACCAGATCGAGTTCGAGATTTCCGACGGTGTACGGGTGCGGCAGATGCGCCAGATGATTTCCGGCGTGCGTGCCAAGGGCGAGCCGGCCAAGGAAAAGTCCGAAGCCAAGGACGAAGCGGCCTCGAGCTGATCTTCGCGCCGCATTTTCCTTCTCTGACGGGTCAACCCGATGCTGTATTTTACGCGGTGGAAGGCGCTGGCGATCATCATCACGGCGCTGGTGGTGTGCCTTTGCGCCGTTCCGAATTTCTTCCCTGAAGCCACCGTCAAGACCTGGCCGGCCTGGGCGCAGCGGCGCCTCGTTCTCGGCCTCGACCTGCAGGGCGGCTCCTATCTGCTGCTCGAAGTCGACGCCAATTCGGTGAAGAAGGACCGTCTCGAAGCCGTCCGCGACGAGGCGCGCAAGGTGCTGCGCGAGGCCAGGATCGGTTACACCGGCCTCAACGTGCGCGGCGATGCCGTCGAGGTCCGCATCAGCAAGGACACCGACGTGCCGACCGCGCTCTCCAAGCTGCGCGACATGTCGCAGCCGCTTGGCGGGCTGATGGGCGGCACAGGCCAGCGCGACCTCGAAGTGTCAGAGACCGGCGGCAGCATCATCCGCATCACAGTGACTCAGCCCGCGATGCTCGACCGCATGCGCAAGACCATCGAGCAGTCGATTCAGATCGTCGAGCGCCGCGTCAACGAGCTCGGTACCGTGGAGCCCATCATCCAGCGGCAGGGCACCGACCGCATCCTGGTGCAGGTGCCGGGCCTGCAGGACCCGACGCGCCTGAAGGAAATTCTCGGCAAGACCGCGAAGATGGAATTCCGCATGGTCGACACCAGCGTGTCGCCCGACCAGGCCACACAGGGCAGGGTACCGCCGGAATCCGAGCTGCTGCAGAGTGCGACGAAGTCCGAAGCGCCCGTCGTCGTCAAAAAGCAGGTGCTGGTCTCCGGCGGCGATCTTACCGACGCGCAGCCGGGCTTCGACCAGCGCTCGGGCGAGCCGATCGTCTCGTTCAAGTTCAACACCGCGGGCTCGCGCAAATTCGCGCAGGCGACGACCGAGAATGTCGGGCTGCCGTTCGCGATTGTGCTCGACAACAAGGTGATCTCCGCGCCCGTGATCCGCGAGCCGATCACCGGCGGCCAGGGGCAGATTTCCGGCAGCTTTACCGTGCAGTCCGCCAACGACTTGGCGATCCTGCTGCGCGCCGGCGCGCTGCCGGCGCCGCTCACCGTCGTAGAGGAACGCACCGTTGGGCCCGGCCTCGGTCAGGACTCGATCGAGAAGGGCGAGCTCGCCGCCTATGTCGGCTCCATCCTGGTGATCGTGTTCATGCTGGTGACCTATCGCCTGTTCGGCGTGTTCGCCAACATCGCGGTCATGATCAACGTCGCCATGATCTTCGGCCTGTTGTCGCTGCTCAACGCCACGCTGACCTTGCCCGGCATCGCCGGCATCGTGCTCACCGTCGGCATCGCTGTCGACTCCAACGTGCTGATCTATGAGCGCATCCGTGAGGAACTGCGCCACGGGCGCACGCCAATCTCGGCGATCGATGCCGGCTTTACGCGAGCGCTGGCCACCATTCTCGACTCCAACATCACCACCTTCATCGCCGCTGCGGTGCTGTTCTACATCGGCACCGGCCCGGTGCGCGGCTTCGCCGTGACGCTCGGTATCGGCATCATCACCACGGTGTTCACCGCCTTCACTTTGACCCGCCTGATCGTGGCGTGGTGGGTGCAGTGGAAGCGGCCGAAGACCGTGCCGATTTGAGAATCCGGGGCCGGCTGTGACCACCACTCAATTCGTTCTTATCGCTCTCGGTGTCCTGATTGCCGTGCTGACCGTGGTCAGCGTGCTCGGCCTGTTGCCGTCGTTGCGCATCGTGCCCGACGATACGCATTTCGACTTCACCCAGTTCCGCCGCATCTCGTTCCCGATCTCGGCGACACTTTCGATCGTTGCGATCGTGTTGTTCTTCACCCACGGCCTGAATTTCGGCATCGACTTCAAGGGCGGCACCCTGATGGAGGTGCGGTCGAAGTCCGGTACCGCCGATCTTGCGCAGATGCGCGCCACCCTCGGCAACCTCGGTCTCGGCGAAGTCCAGCTGCAGCAATTCGGCGGCCCTGCGGACGTGCTGCTCCGTGTCGCGGAGCAGCCGGGCGGCGACAAGGCGCAGCAGGTAGCCGTCGACAAGGTCCGCGGCGCGCTCGGCGACACCGTCGAATATCGCCGCGTCGAGGTGGTGGGTCCGCGCGTTTCCGGCGAGCTTCTGGCCTATGGCATGCTCGGCCTGATGCTCGCGATCGTCGGCATCCTGATCTATCTCTGGTTCCGCTTTGAATGGCAGTTCGCGCTCGGCGCGATGATCGCCAACGTGCACGACATCGTGCTGACCATCGGCTTCATGTCGATCAGCCAGGTCGATTTCGACCTGACCAGCATCGCGGCGCTACTGACCATTCTGGGCTATTCGCTCAACGACACAGTCGTCATCTATGACCGTATCCGCGAAATGCTGCGGCGCTACAAGAAGATGGCGATGCCTCAGTTGCTCAACGAGTCCATCAACTCGACGCTGTCGCGCTCCATCATCACCCACGTCACGGTGACGCTGGCGCTGCTGGCGCTGCTGCTGTTCGGCGGCCACGCCATCCACAGCTTCACGGCCGTGATGATGTTCGGCGTGGTGCTGGTCGGCACCTACACCTCGATCTTCATCGCGGCCCCCATTCTGATCTATCTCGGCGTCGGCACCCACCGGGCCGACGCGCCGGAGACGCCGGTACCGGCCACGAAGACGGGCAAGCCGGCAACGGCGGGCGCGCCCGCGAAGAAGTGAGTCATGCCCAATACCTCGGACGGTCTGCACTTCCCGAGGTCGGCGCCGATCGAAGCCTACGGCAAGGGCGGCTTTGCCTTTGCCGAGATGTCGCATCGAGGATCCCTGCTGTGCCTGCCGGACTCGATCTGGGCCTGGGAGGTCACTCGGCCCGAGCAGATCGACCGCTATTCCCTGAAGAAGGTGTTTGATGCCGCCAACGGCATCGACACATTGATTGTCGGCACGGGCACGGATGTCTGGGTGCCGCCACGCGCGCTGCGTGAGGAACTGCGTGCGGTCAAAATCGTGCTCGACACGATGCAGACGGGGCCAGCGATCCGCACCTATAACATCATGCTGGGCGAGCGCCGCCGCGTCGCCGC
>DATEJC010000475.1:0-5361 GCA_035278345.1 Bradyrhizobium sp.
CATCTGTCGATCGACTACCGCTGCACCATCGTGGAAGAGATGGACCACCGAGAGCGCTTCGACATCGTGCTCGCCATGGAAGTCGTTGAGCATGTCACCGACGTCGGCATGTTTTTGAATCGCTGCGCGGCGATGCTCAAGCCCGGTGGCCTGATGGTGGTCTCCACCATCAACCGCAACTGGAAGAGCTTCGCGCTCGCGATCGTCGGCGCCGAGTATGTGCTGCGCTGGCTGCCGCGCGGTACCCATGAATGGAATAAATTCGTCACCCCCGAGGAGCTCGCCCGTCACCTCGCGGCAAGCAGGCTCGCCATCACCGAAGAGACCGGCGTCGTTTACAGCCCCTTCGCCGACAAATGGGGCCTGTCCGCCGACATGGACGTGAACTACATGGTGGTGGCGGAGGAGATGTAGCCTCGCCGCGCAGCCACAAGCTCGCTGTCGCCCCGGCGAAAGCAGGGACGACATCCATTTTGCGACACGATGCAATCCTGTCATGCGCCGCCCCCGTTGACCGCGCGTGCGGCGACCGGCACGTTGGCGGTGCTGCCGGCTGGTCACCCCCATGTTCTCCGTCGCCTCGCTCTGGATTCCCTTCACCATCGTCGCTGCGCTCGGCCAGGTCGCGCGCAATGCGATGCAGCGCTCGCTGACCGGGCCGCTCGGCACCTGGGGTGCGACCAATATCCGCTTCCTGTTCGGCTTTCCGTTCTCGCTGGTCTTTCTTGCGGTGGTGTTGCTGGTGAGCGGCGACCGCCTGCCATGGCCGACGGCCGCATTCTGGCCATGGCTCCTGCTCGGCGCGCTCAGCCAGATCGTCGCGACGGGGTTGATGCTGGTTGCGATGAACGACCGCTCCTTCGTGGTGACGACGGCGTATCTGAAGACGGAAGCGATCCAGACCGCGATCTTCGGCTTCGTCTTTCTCGGCGATCATCTGACCTGGCTGAAGGTGCTCGCCATTGTGATCGCCACCATCGGCGTCGTCATCACGGCGTTGCGGCCGGGCGGCGAGAAGGGTTTTGCCGAACTGCGTCCGACCATCATCGGCCTCGTCGCCGCCGGCTGCTTCGCGCTGTCGGCGATCGGCTTCCGCGGCGCCATCATCACCGTGCCCGGCGTCTCCTTCGTCACGGCCGCCTCCTACACGCTGGTGTGGGGCCTGTTTGTGCAGACGCTGGTGCTGACGATCTATCTGCTCGCCCGCGCGCCGTCGGTGCTCCAATCGATCCTCAGGCTGTGGCGGCCCTCGATGCTCGCGGGGTTCATGGGCGCCTTCGCCTCGCAGTTCTGGTTCCTGGCGTTCGCGCTGACGGCTGCCGCAAACGTGCGCACGCTGGCGCTGGTCGAAGTGCTGTTCGCGCAGGCCGTGTCGCATTATTCCTTCAAGCAGCCGATGTCGGCGCGCGAAGGTCTTGGCATTCTGCTGATCATAGTGGGCGTGGCGCTGCTGGTGGCGGTCTGATCAGCGCTTGAACGCAATGAGGACGGCTCCGGCGGCAATCAGGGCGATGCCGAGCCAGCCGTTCCATGACGGCCGCTCGCCGAGAAACACCACGCCGAACAGCGCCACCAGCACTACGCTCAACTTGTCGATCGGCGCCACAAGCGTCGCCGGTCCAAGCTTCAGGGCGCGAAAATAGCAGATCCACGATGCCCCGGTGCCGAGGCCCGAGAGTAGCAGGAACAGCCAGCTCTTCGCCGAGATCGGTCCGGCTTGCGAAAACTTGCCGGTCGCAAACAGGATCAGCGCCAGCGTCACCAGCACGATCACGGTGCGGATCAGCGTGGCGAGATCGGGATTGATGTCCTCGACGCCGACCTTGGCGAAGATTGCCGTCAGCGCGGCGAAGACCGCCGAGAGCACGGCCCAGACTTGCCAGGAGGAGAAGGTGTCAGGGCTCATGATCGCCTCTTCTCCGTCATTGCGGGCGAGGCGAAGCAATCCAACGCTCAGCAGCGGGGAGAGCTGGATTGCTTCGTCGCTTCGCTCCTCGCAATGACGAGGAGACGCGTCAGTTTCTATCTTCCGGCAGCGTCGGCAGCGGCGAGACCTCGACGCCTTCGTCGATCAGCGCGCGCGCTTCCTCGGGCGAGGCCTCGCCATAGATCGGCCGGTGTTCCTTGTCGCCGTAATGCATCGCCCGCGCTTCGTTGGGAAAACGCTCGCCGACGTTATCGGCATTCTTGACGATGTGGTCGCGCAATTCCTTGATCTTGGCGCGTAGCTCGCGCTCCTGCGCCATCATCAGCGAGGTCGACTCGTTCGCCGACGTTTCGCCCGGCGCGGCGGCTTCGACCGGAGGCGGCACCGGCGCTTTCTCGCGGCCCTTCTTGCTGACGATGCGCGGCGCCATGATGGCCTTTTCCACCTTGGCCGAGCCGCACACCGGGCAGGTGACCAACTTGCGCTTCACCTGGGTATCGTAGGCGGACGAGCTTTGAAACCAGCTCTCGAAGGAGTGGCTCTGCTCGCAGCGGAGCGTATAGCGGATCATGCCGAGCCCCGCACCAGGTGCAGATGATCAGGGCCGGCTTTGGGATCGGCGATGCCGAAGCGGCGGCCATGCTGCAGGGATGGAATCGTGTTCCGCGCGGTATCCACTTTCGCGGGATCTATCTCCGCCATGAACACACCGGGCTCGACGCCGCCCTCGGCAATGACAACGCCCCAGGGATCGACGATCAGCGAATGCCCAAAGGTCTCGCGCTTGTTCTCATGCATGCCGGCCTGCGCCGCGGCGAACACGAAGCAGCCGGTCTCGATGGCGCGCGAGCGCAGCAGCACATGCCAATGCGCCTCGCCGGTCTTTCGTGTGAAGGCGGAGGGCACGGTGAGGAAGGAGGCGCCGCATTCGGCGAGCGCGCGATAGAGCGCCGGGAAGCGCACGTCGTAGCAGATGGTCAGCCCGATGCGGCCCCAGGGCAGATCCGAGATCACCGCCGTCTCGCCCGGCTGATAGTTCGCGGATTCCCGATAGCTCTCGCCGCCGGGCAGATCGATGTCGAACATGTGGATCTTGTCGTAGCTCGCCAGCATCTCGCCGTCGGGCGAAATCAGGAAGGAGCGGTTGACCGCCTTCTCGGGCGAGTACTTCAGCGCCAGCGATCCGACGTGGAGGTGAATCTTCAATTCCTTCGCCAGCGCGCGATACGCCTTCAGCGACTTGTCGTCTTCTTCCGTGGACAGATGCTCGAACAGCGCCTTGCGGTTCAGCTGCATCATGTTGCTGACTTCGGGCGTCTGCACATAGTCGGCGCCCTGCGCCGCCGCCTCGCGGATCAGCTTCGTTGCCTGCTCGAGGCTGGGCTCAGGCAGAAGCGAGGTGCGCATCTGCACCATCGCGGCGGTGAATTTGTCGCCTGTCGCCATCAGAGCATGCCCTCGCTTGCGAGCAATCCGTCAAGCTTGCCTTCGCGGTCGAGCGCATAGAGCTCGTCACAGCCGCCGACATGGGTCTTGCCGATGAAGATCTGCGGGAAGGTCGTGCCGGCGCCGGCGCGATCGTACATCTCCTGACGATAGGCCGGATCGGCCGAGACGCTGAGCTCCTTGAACGACGCGTTCTTGCGGGTCAGCAGCGACTTTGCAGCGGTGCAATAGCCGCAGCCGGGGCGGGTATAGATTTCGATAGCGGCCATATCGCGCTCAGGTTTCCAGCGAATAAGTCCCGATTATATGGGCGCTTTATGGCTGTCCACAACCCGGGCGAACACCAGCACGTCCACCTGCGCCGCTTTGGCGCGCAAGAGCGCTCGGGCGCAGGCATCCGAGGTGGCGCCGGAGGTCAATACGTCGTCGATCAGCACGACGCGGCGGCCCTGGATGTCAGCCATGCGATCCGGGGCGACCTTGAACGCGCCCTGCACATTGCTGGCGCGCTGCGCCCGCGACAGTCCGATCTGCTGCTCGGTCGCGCGCACCCGCCGCAGGGCTTCCGCGGCCACTTTCACCCCGCTTTGCCCGGCGATGGCGCCAGCCAGCGCGCCGGACTGGTTGTAGCGGCGGCTCCAGCCGCGCCGCCAGTGCAGGGGAACCGGCACCAGCACGTCGGCCTGGCCCAGCAGTTCGCCGCCCGCGCGCGCCATCCAGCGGCCCATGGTCGGTGCAAGGTCAGTGCGGTCGTGGTATTTCAGCGCATGCACGAGCGTGCGCGCGACGTCATCATAGCGCACCGCCGCCCGCGCGCGCTGATAGGCCGGCGGATTGGCGATCGCCTCCATCGATAGCAGCTCGGGCCCGGGATCGTAGACAAAGGGGATGCCGAGCCGCGGGCAATAGGGCGGCTCGATGAAGGAGAGCTTCGCCCAGCATTCCGCGCAGACGCCTTCGCCGTCCACCGGCTCGCGGCAGGATACGCACAGCGTCGGCAGCGCGATATCGAGCGCGAATTTCGCGGCTGCCGCCCAGGCTCCGTGCAACCGGCCGAGGATCGAGCGGGAAGGGGCGTCCGTATCCATGGGCCAAAGGCTAGCGCCGGCCCGCACGCTGCTCAAGCAGGTGATTGCCAGAGATGGGCCGCCCGGCGTACCAACCGGCCATGGTGACGCCTGCCAACCCCACGCCTGTCCTGTTCGATCGTGCGCTGCTGCGCGCGCGGCAGGCGCGAGCGCGCAAACAGGGCGAGGCGACCTTCCTGCTCGACCGCGTCGCCGAGGACATGGCCGACCGCATCGCAGCGGTGACGCGCGACTTTGCCGATGTCGCCGACATCTGGACTCCGGGCGAGGTGCTGCGCGCGCCGCTGGCGGATCGGTTCAAGTCGGTGGCGCGGATCGCGCCCGAAACCGACAGCGAAGTCCTGCCTCTGCAACCGGAGTCGCTCGATCTCGCCGTTTCCGCGCTCGCCTTCCAGTTCGTCAACGACCTCCCCGGCGTGCTTGCGCAAATCCGCCGCGCGCTGCGGCCCGACGGGCTTCTGCTCGCAGCGTTTCCCGGCGGCGATACGCTCACCGAACTCAGGCAATCCTTTGCCGCGGCGGAAGCCGAATGCGAGGGCGGCGTCTCGCCGCGCGTCGCGCCATTCGCCGACCTCCGCGACATCGGCCACCTGTTGCAGCGCGCAGGCCTTGCGCTGCCCGTCACCGACGTCGACCGCATCGTGGTGCGTTACGACAATGCCTTTGCCCTGATGCGCGATATCAAAGGCATGGGCGCGACCAACATTCTCGTCGAGCGCCGGCGCACGCCGACCCGCCGTGCCACCATGCTGCGCATGGCGCAAATCTACAGCCAGCGCTTTGCCGATCCGGACGGGCGCATCCGCGCCACCTTCGACATCCTCTGGATTGCCGGATGGAAGCCGCATCCGAGCCAGCAGCAGCCACTCAAGCCCGGCTCGGCGCGCGCGCGGCTGGAAG
>DATEJC010000476.1:0-6302 GCA_035278345.1 Bradyrhizobium sp.
GCGACAAGCACCGTTCCGATCGAGACATACCAGCGCATCGCGGCCCTCCCGATTAGGTCTTGCGATGGTGACATGCAAACTGCGTCACGCAAAGCGTTAACACGAATTGTCCATCACAATCGGGTTAGCCGTGCCGCGTAATTGGCCGAATTGGTTCAGGATTTCGGCTTTGAACGAAAGCGGTCACAAAGCCGACCAATGCGTGTGCGGCAACCACGCCGCGGTCCCGGCACCGACATGACGACGCCACCGAATCCACCGGCTTCATCGCGCACGCCTCCAGCCGTGTTGTGGCTAGCCCTGCTTGCGACGGTGGGCATGGCGGGCGCGATCTTGTTGCCGCCATTCACGCTCTGGAATTTCACGCCCAAGCCGCCGGAACCGGAGGTCGTGCTGACAGCCGAAAACGCCCGCGGTCTCTGCATGGCGCTGTCGGAAAACCCCAAGGAATATCTGTCGAGCGAGGAATGGCAGCGCCGGCGCGCCCGGCGGACCCAAAGCTGCGATATGGCTTTTGCGACTGAGCCTTACGACCTGACCTTGAAGGTGAAGGTCGCGCTGGCGCTGCCCCATGAGCAGCGCGCCGAGGAACTCAGAATCCTGCGCGAGGCGGCGGCGGCCGGCTCGCGCGATGCCTATTACTGGATCTACGAGTCCTACAAATCATGGGACCAGGGCGACTATGGCAGAGCGCAGCTGGTGACGCGCGCAGAAGCCGACCGCGCGCTGCGCACAGCAGCCCAACTCGGACATCCCTTTGCCACGCAAATGCTGGCGACCCTGCTGGACCGCGGCGGCATCGTGAAGCGCGATCCTGTCGCCGCACGCTATTGGGCCGAGCGCGCGCTCGCCAATCCGGACAAGGAGACGAACCGGGGCAATCTGGCCGTCCTGCTTGGACGCCTGCTGGTGTCATCGGACAAGCCGGACGAGCGCGCCCGCGGGCTCGATCTGCTGGAGCGGACGAGCAAGGCCGGCGTGTTCGGCGCCAAGCGCGAACTGGCGATAGCGATCCGCCGCGAGGATCCGCTGCGCGCCCGTGCCTTACTGGAGGAGGCCCTCAGACCCGATCCTGGCGGCGCGCCCGCGCCGCTGGCGGAAATGCTTATCGCGGGCGAGGGCGGCCCGGCCAATCCCAACCGCGCGCTGTCGCTGCTCAGGAGTGCTACGACCGCCAGCGCCGACGGTGTGCTCGGCCGACTGTATCTCGAAGGCAAACTTGTGCCGCGCGATCCGCAGCAAGCGGTGCGCCTGATTGGTCATGCCGGCGTCTGGAACGTCGATGAACGCACCGAGGTGCTGGAAATCCTGGCAGCCAACCCTGAAGTCCGCGTCGATCGCCCGAAGGACACGCTCTACCAGGCAATGGAAGCGGCGGAACTCGGCGAACCCGGCGCGATGACCGGACTGATCGAGCTGAAACTGTCGGACAATGCCCAGTTTCGAGACCCGGCCGGAGCCTGTAAACTGATGGAGACCGCGATCATCAGCGGCGATCAGTCCATGGCACAGCGCCTGGCGGCGTGCCGCGGCAGCTGATCGCGGCGTCGATGGCGGTTTGGGAGTGCCGCCATGCCCGATACCGACGTCAAGCCGAAAACCAAGGTCAAGACCCAGACCGAGCGGCCGCGCCTGCACAAGGTGATCCTGATCAACGACGACTACACGCCGCGTGAATTCGTCGTCATGGTGCTGAAGGCGGAATTCCGCATGAGCGAGGACGAGGCCTACAAGGTGATGATCACCGCGCACCGCCGCGGCGTCTGCGTCGTCGCCGTCTTCACCAAGGATGTAGCCGAGACCAAGGCCACGCGCGCCACCGATGCCGGCCGCGCCAAAGGCTACCCGCTGCTGTTCACCACGGAGCCGGAGGAGTGAGGATGAGAACCGCCATGGCAGCGCTGCTGGCGCTGATGCCGGCCGGCGCGATCGCCGAGGGCTCCAACGCCGGCTTTGGCATGGGCGGACAATACCGTCGCTTCGACCCCGTCGTCGCGCAGTACAACGCATCCGGGGAGCCGTTCCGGATTGCAGGCCATTGCCAGTCGTCCTGCACCCTGTTCCTCGGCATCCGCAACGTCTGCGTCGAGCGCAGCGCTTCGCTGCTGTTTCATGCCGCGCACGACCGGCAAAGGAACGTGAGCCCGTCGCTGACCGTTCACATGCTCGACGCCTATAACCCCAGGCTGCGCGCCTACCTCACCGCGGGTCGTTACATGGAAACGCTGGCCTTCCACACGATCTCCGGCGGCGACATGATCCGGAGGTTCGGCTACCGCGAATGCCCGAAGCGGTAAGCTAGACGGACCAGTAATTCGCGTGCGGATAAGCCCGCGAACGGTCACCCCAGTCGAAGCTGTCGTCGTCCAACTCACACGGTCCGGCCTGTAGGTCTTCCAGCGTAAGGTCCGTCTCGAAGGCCTGGCGCGCGGGATCGTACTTCAGTCCGCTCCACTGCACCGGATAATGGTGATGGCTGCCGAGCAGCCCGCCAGTCTTGATCACAGCGTAGGCAACCGTACCGCTCGCCTTGTCCAGCATCAGCCGCTCGATCGTGCCGAGTTTTGCGCCGTCGCGCGCGTAGACGGTGACGTGCTCCACGCGATCGCTGGGAACCAGGGTATGCATGGCCTCCTCCCTGAACCTTGTTTCGCCGGCATCATAGCACGAACGGGCCAGACCCATGGCGAGTTCTCTGCAATTTTAGCGATTGCCGTCATCGAAAGATTCAACTTTGGCGGATAGATACGGCAGCATGACAATCGCCGTTCGCAAATCGCTGCAAACTTCAGTACCGCAAACGCAATTCGGCCCATTCCGTCTGCTGCAGGCGCTGCCATGGCTGGTGATGGCGGCCGCGATGCGGGTGATCGCCTTCGGCGGCGGCGCGGTGGCGCTGCCCGCCATCGTCGTGGCGGATCTTGCGGTGCTGCAGGCCTTCCTTGCGACCGCCACGCGCTCGATCGAGGCCGAAGGCGGCCAGACCGGGCTTGGCGATCTCGACTACCTCGAGCAGTTCCAGCTGATGCGCGTGGTGCTCTGGCGCATCGCCGGGCTGATGATCGCGGTGGCAATGGCGTTGTTGCTGGCGGGCTTTACCAAGACTGCGCCACATATGCTGAACGGCATCGACGGTATGGCGTTCGACCAGCACACGGCGGTCGGCAAATTCTGGAGCGCCTTCATCGCCGCGGTGATCCTGCTGATCCTCGTCGGCGCGGAGCAGAACAACGGCAAGGTTGCTCTCTTTGCCGCGCTCCGTGAATTTGGAAGGCGCTGGTACTGGCTGGGCGGCGCGGTGGTCGTGCTCGGCATCGCCTATCTCGGCCTCGGCCTGGTCCAGGGTTTTGTGCGCAGCGCGATCTGGAATTTCTGGCAGACGTCTGAAGCCAGCCAGTTCATGAAGAACCTGATCTACTTCGTCTTCATCTTTGGCTTTGCCATGCTTCGGCTCTGGATGACCTTGTTCATCCTCACCTTCGGCCTGAAGCAATCCTACGTCCACGACGGCTAGTTCGATGCGAACCGCCCGCGTAGAGGCTGAGGGCGACGCTACTGATATCGACGCGCAGACTCAAGCGATCAGCCATCCGCGATCAGGCGGCGGCGACGGCCTCTTCGTCAAACAGGCCGTAGACGCGCTGGGCCTTGGCAAAGCCTGCGATCGGGAATTCGCCGAGGTCGTTCCATCCACCGCTACAGATGCCGGCAAAGCCTTCCGAGGCCACGATGGTGCGGCGCAGCCGGCCGGTGAGCTTCTCCAGCCGTGCGGCAAGATTGACGGCAGGGCCGATGCAGGTGAAGTCGAGGCGCGAGCCGCCGCCGATATTGCCGTACAGGATCGGTCCGACATGTAGCGCGACGCCGAAGCGGAAGCGCTCGATGGTGTCTCCGATCTTGTACTGCATCGCCTCGACGCCGGCGCGCGTCTCGCGCGCGGCTTCGAGCACGTGCGCACAGACTTGCTGTGAATCGCCGACATATTCGTCGATCGGAAACACCGCAAGCAGGCCGTCGCCCATGTACTTCAGCACCTCGCCGTCATGCGCCTTGATCGCCGCAACCTGGCAGTCGAAATAATTGTTGAGGATGTCGACCACGGTCTCCGCAGGCAACCTGTCGGACAGCGCCGTGAAGCCGCGCAGGTCGGATAGCCAGATCGCAGCGTTCATGCTTTCGGTATGGCCGCGGCGGATCTGACCGCCGAGGATTTTTTCGCCGGCGCGGTTGCCGACGTAAGTATCCAGCAGCGTGGCGGCGACACGGCGAAGGCCGACCACCTCCACCAGCCGCGAGAGCGGCGCGATGATCGAACGCAGCGCGTCGACCTGCTCATCGGTGAAGCCGCCGGCCTGCTTGGTGGTCCAGCTTGTGGTATGCGCCGAGCCATCGATGTAACGGATCGGCAGCGCGATGTAGTCGGTGACGCCCTCAGCTCGCAGATCCTCGACGATGGGCCAGCGGCTGCTGTCGGGATCGCTGACGCGGGCGCGTATCTCGCAGCCTTCGCGGGCAACGATGGAAATCGGGCTCGCATGGAACTGCGGCGTTTCGGTAATACTGTAATCCGCGGTGCCGATCTGGACCGGCTCGTCCGGCTTCCAGATGAAATTGCGGCCGAAAATGTCGGGGTGCAGCGTGCGGATGTAGAAGGCGACCCGGAACAACGGAATGCCGGACGCGATCAGCCGCCTACACAGCGAATCGATCATATCAGCGGGGACGGGCGATGAGCGTCCGCCATCGATGAGCCATTCCCTGACGTCGCTTACGTCAACCGCCATGCCGCCCTGCCCTCTTCTTGAAGAGGGAATATGGGCGGGTTTGTTGCCAGACGCCAGCCCACCTCTCATCCGCCCGGCCGCGATGGTGGTGATCAGCCGGCGACGCCGGCCACGGCCTCGTCGCGCAGGCCAAAGACGCGTTGCGTCTTTGAGAAGCCGGCGATCGGAAATTCGCCGAGCTCGGTCCAGCCGTCGCTGGAGACGCCGGCAAAGGCTGCCGAGGCCACCACGGTCCGCGAGAGCTTGCCTGCGATCTTCTCCAGCCTTGCGGCGAGATTGACTGCAGGGCCAATGCAGGTGAAGTCGAGCCGGCTCGTACCGCCGATATTGCCGAACAGGATTTCGCCGATGTGGAGTGCGACGCCGAAGCGAAAGCGCTCACTGTCATCGCCGGCCGGGTAGCGCATGGCATCGACACTGGTGCGCGCCTCGCGCGCCGCCTCCAGCACGCGCGCGCAGACTGCGCCGAGATCGCCGCCGTCCTTCGCGATCGGAAACACCGCAAGCAGCCCGTCGCCCATGAATTTCAGGATTTCCCCGCCGTGCTTGCGGATCGCGGGGACCTGGCAATCGAAATACTGGTTGAGGATGTCGACCACGGTTGCAGCCGCCAGCCGGTCGGACAGCGCGGTGAAGCCGCGCAAATCCGACAGCCAGATCGCGGCCTGCATTGCTTCGGAATGGCCACGGCGGATCTGCCCGGCCCAGATGCGTTCGCCGGCGCGATTTCCCACGTAAGTGTCGAGCAGCGCGGCCGCGGTGCGACGCATCGCAAAGATCTCGGCGAGGCGCGCAAACGGCTGCACGATCGTGCGCAGCGCCGCCAGATGCTCGTCGGCAAATCCGCGCGGCGCCTTGGTGGTCCAGCTTGTGGCGTGCGTGGTGCCGTCGGTGAAGTGCATCGGCAGCGCGATGTAATCGGTGACGCCCTCCTCGCGCATGTCGTCGAAGAACGGAAAGCGCCGGCTTTCGGGATCGTCCAGCCGATACCTGACCTCATGGCCGCCGGCATAGAGGATCGCTAGTGGGCTGCGCTTGTACTCCGGCGAATCCGGCAGGTCGAAGCCGGCGGTGTTGATGACGACGTCCGCGCCCGGCCGCCAGATGAAGCTGCGGCCGTAGGCGTCGGGATGCAACGTTCTCACGAACACACCGACCCGCCAGAGCGGCACGCCTGCTGCCGTCAACCGCTCGCAGGTCTCGGTCAGGACCTGGGTGGGCACCGGCACACTTTCCGCCAGCCACTTCACGAGCTTGTCGAGTTCGACAGTCTCCATCGCCCCGGTTCCGAAAGTCATCTTGCCAGCATAGCAACGTTACGCCTCGACGATAGCGGAAGATAGTACGTGCTAATCGTCAGCGCCCGACATCAGCGCCGACTTGGCCGCGATGGCGCAGCAAATGGTCGGCCAGCACGCAGGCCATCATGGCTTCGCCCACCGGCACGGCGCGGATGCCGACGCAGGGGTCGTGGCGGCCCTTGGTCATGATCTCGGTCTCGCCGCCCTTGCGATCCAC
>DATEJC010000477.1:0-20689 GCA_035278345.1 Bradyrhizobium sp.
GCGGCGCTTGTTGCTCCCGGTGCGTTGGCGCCATCTGTGACGGGTGCGTGTCTCATGCTGACTGCCGGCGTTGCATGGGGCGCGTACTCCTTGCTTGGTCGTGGCATTGCGGATCCGCTCAGCTCGACGGCCGGCAACTTCGTGCGCTCCTTGCCAATCGCCCTTTGTCTCTCCTTGTGCGCGCTGTTGTTCGGCGCCACCCTCACCGCCGGCGGGTTTGCCTGTGCGGTCCTTTCCGGTGCTGTTGCGTCGGGGATCGGCTATACGATCTGGTACGCGGCGCTCCCGGGTCTGACGCCGGCGCAAGGCGCCTCGGTGCAGCTGAGCGTTCCGGTCATTGCAGCATTGGGAGCCGCCCCGCTGCTCGGCGAAGCAATCTCCCTGCGCCTTTCCGTATCATCGCTTGCGATCCTCGGCGGAATTGCACTGGTCTTCGGCAATCGGGAACGCGCGCTATCCCGTAGCAGCTGAATGACTAGCGAAGATATCACGCTGGGAGAGGTCTAACTCTTCACCGTGATGCCGCCGTCGACGACGAGCTCGATGCCGGTGATGTATTTCGACTCGTCGGACGCCAGGAACAACGCGGCGTTGGCGACGTCCCAGGCATCGCCCATGTGTCCCATCGGCACCTGGGCGTCGCGGGCGCGCCACATCGCTTCCACATCGCCGGCGGAATAGCTCGCGGCCAGCCCCGCCGAATGCTCCACCATCGGCGTTTTCATCAGACCGGGCAAAATCGCGTTGACGCGGACATGGTCGCGCGCGAACTGCACGGCCGTGGTGCGCGTCATCATGTTCATCGCGGCTTTCGACGTGCCGTAGCTGACATAGGAAATGCCGAGATGGCGGATCGAGGCAATGGACGAGATGTTGATAATTGAGCCGCCACCCTGCTTCTGCATGACAGGTACCACATGCTTCATGGCGAGGAATGCGCTCTTCAGGTTGACGGCAAACACGCGGTCCCACTCGGCCTCGGTCACCTCCACCACGTCGCCCATCTCGGCGATGCCGACATTGTTGTCGAGCACGTCGATGCGGCCGTAGGTCTTGAGGCAGGCCGCGACCATCGCTTCGACGTCGTCAGCGCGGGAGACATCGGCGGTGAATGCCATCGCCTTGCCGCCTTCCGACTTGATGATGTTGACGGTCTCTTCGGCGGCGGCACCGTTGCGGTCGACGCAAAAGACCTGCGCGCCCTCGCGGGCAAAGGTTACGGCGGTCGCCTTGCCATTACCCCAGCCCGGCCCGATCGAGCCTGCGCCCACCACCATCGCAGTCTTGCCCTTGAGCCGGTTCATCGAGTTCTCCCTGTTGTTATTGTTTGCATGCGCGCATGGTCGTGACATTGGCGCCGACCGGATGGCCCAATATTGCCGACAAATTCTTGCATTTGCCGTTCGTGCACAACCGCCATTCGCCGGCCGCGCCGGAATTGCCGAGCGTCACTTCCGGCATGGCTGGGCGCGCGGGCTTCCAGCGAAACCAGCCAGCAATGAGCCGCGCCTCGGGCGGCGGCTCCATGCCGGCGCCAAAACCCTTGACGCGCGCCTCGACCAGTTCGAGTCCCTTTGGCGTGATGCGCCAGTCCTCCTGCCACTCGACCTTCTCGATCGAATGGGTCCAGGCCAGCGTAAAGGCGGCAATGGAGAGCGCCTTCACGGCGCCTGCCGAGGCGAGGCACAGGCTCAAGCCGGCGCCACCGTGCTGCGCCCGCGTTGGCGCCACTGCCAGAGCGCAACGACGGCAGCAAGCGTGAAGCCGGCGGTGTCGCTGTACTGGAAGTCGCCGAGCAGGCAGAGCGAGGCGATGAAGGCGACGATTTGCTCGACCCAGGTGAGGCGGGTGAACAGGAAGCCGATCGCGACCACGCCGAACAGGCCGATCGCGACCAGCGCCTTGAAGGTCGCAAACACCACCGCGCCATAGAAGCCGAGTTTTGCCGCAACGGGATCGCCGGCCTGCAGCATCAGGGCCGGCGAATAGACGAAGATGAAGGGAATGACATAGCCTGCCAGCGCAATCCGCATCGCCTCCCAGCCGATCTTGTCGGGGTTTTCCCTGGCGATCGGCGCCGCCGCGAGTGCGGCAAGCGCCACCGGCGGGGAGAGGTCGGCCATGATGCCGTAATAGAACGCGAACATGTGGCTGGCGATCAGGGGCACGCCGAGCTTGGCGAGCGCAGGCGCAGCAAGGGCTGCGGTGATGATGTAGGTCGGAATGGTGGGAATGCCGGTGCCGAGCAGGATCGACAGCAACATGGTCATGATCAGCGCGAGGAACAGGCTCTTGTCGCCGAGGCCGATAATCCAAGTGCCGAAGATGGTGCCGACGCCGGTTTGCGTCATCATGCCGATGATGCTGCCGACGATGGCGCAGGCCATGCCGACGGTCAGTGCGGACTTGGCGCTGTCGGCGAGCGCGTCGCGGCAGGCGGCGAGCGTGGCGCGGCCGCCGCGCGAAACGAACGCGATCAGGACGAGCAGACCCACGACGCCCGCCACCGGAACAATCTCGAGCCCGTTGCGCGATGCCGCGGCAACGACCAGCGCAAGTCCGATCCAGAAGACGTAGCGCAGCACGGTGTTGGAGAAGCCGAGCGTGATGCTGGCGCCCAGGATCAGCGCCACGGTGAGCGCAAGCCCCATGCTGCCGGCATAGAGCGGCGTAAATCCCTCGAACAGCATGTAGACCAGCGCCACCAGCGGCAGCACGAGATACCAGCGCGCTACCAGCGCCTTCCAGGCGCTCGGGATCTCCGACTTCTTCATGCCGACGAGGCCGTGCTTGCCGGCTTCCAGGTGCACCATCCAGAACGCTGAGGCGAAATACAGGATCGCGGGGATCACGGCGGCCTTGACGATCTCGGAATATTGCACCCCGAGCGTCTCGGCCATGATGAAGGCGACCGCGCCCATGACCGGCGGCATGATTTGCCCGCCCATCGAGGCGGTGGCTTCCACGCCCGCGGCGAAGGCGCGGCGATAGCCGAACCTGATCATCAGGGGGATGGTGAACTGGCCGACGGTGACGACATTGGCAACGCCCGAGCCGGAGATCGTGCCCATCATGCCGGAGGCGAACACCGCGACCTTGGCAGGCCCGCCGCGGGTGCGGCCGAACAGGCCGAGCGAGACGTCCGTGAAGAGCTGGATCATGCCGGCGCGTTCGAGGAACGAGCCGAACAGGATGAAGAGGAAGATGTAGGTCGCCGACACATAGATCGGCACGCCGTAAAATCCTTCGGTCCCGAAGGACAGATGCGAGATGACCTGATCGAAGTCATAGCCGCGATGGTTGAACGGTGCCGGCAAATACTGGCCGAAGAACCAGTAGATCAGACAGGCGCCGCACATCAGCGGCAATGCAAGGCCCATCAGGCGGCGCGTGCCCTCGAAGATCAGGACCGCGAGCACGGTGCCGACCACGAGATCGAGACGTGTCGGATCGCCGTCACGCGCGATCAGGTCGGCGTAGAAAATCCACTGATAGAGCCCGCAGACAAAGCCGAGCGCGCCGGCCATCCACGCCGCGGCGCGGCCGAAATCGGTCTTGGCGGTGAAGTTGCCGATCAGTCCGAAGGTGAGCAACAGGAGAAAGCCGACATGGACGCCGCGCACCACCTGGCTCGGGAAGTAGTTGAAGGCAGCAACATAGAGCTGGAACACCGCAAAGAGAATGCCGACGGCATAGGCAAGACCGCCCCACACGCCCGGACCAAAGCCTTCCGGAAAGCCATGCTCGAAATTGTCGAATTCGACTTTGACGGGGCCTTCGGTTGCCTCAGCCTGCTGCATTGTCGCGCTTCCCTGTCCCTTGCGGGAATCATATCACCTGGCCGGTCCGTCCTGGCCGGGCTTGTCCCGGCCATCCACGTCATAATGTGCTCTGCCCAAAGACGCGCCTCGCACTTGGCCCGGGCATGACGATGGACGTAGCATCGGCTCTTACTGGATTAGGCCTTTTTCCCTGTAGTAGCGGATCGCGCCCGGATGCAGCGGAACCGGGCTACCGCTGGCGATTGTCTCCTGCTTGATTTCGCCACCCGGTCGCGAACATGGGACCGCCAGGAGGCAACCGATATCGTCTCGCAAAGCGGCATGCGCATTCGCAAGCTCCGGCAGCGATTCGAAGATCAGCTTGGTCATCTGATAAGCAAGATCGTCCGACACTGCTGATGACGTCACGAGGTAGTTGACCACCGCCGCCGTCGGCACGTCCTTGTCCTGGCCGGTGTAAGTGTTGGCCGGGATGATTGCTGGGACGAAGGGAGGCCCGATCTTGTCGACGACCTCCTTCGGCACCGGCACCACCGCGACTTCGGTTGCAGCGCTCAAATCCTTCAGCGAGGCGACGCCGAGGCCCGCCGACTGCAGGGTCGCATTGAGCTGGCGGTTCTTCATGAGGTCGACAGATTCGGCGAACGGCAGATATTCCACCTTGCCGAGATCCTTGTAGGTCATCCCTGCGGCGGAGAGAATCGCACGCGAATTCAGCTCGGTGCCGGACTTCGGCGCGCCGACCGACAGGCTCTTGCCCTTAAGATCCGCCAGCGTCCTGATACCGCTCTCGGCGGTAGCGACGATCTGGATGTAGTTCGGATAGATCGCGCCGATGGTGCGCAGCTTGTCGAGCTTGTTCTTGAAGCCGGCTTCCTCATCGCCTTCCCAGGCCGCCTTCAGTGAATCGCCGAGCGTGAAGGCGAGTTCGCCGCTGCCCCGCTGCAGCAGCACCAGATTTTCGACCGAAGCCTTGGTGGCCTGCACCTGAGTCTTCACGTTCGGAATCTTGTCGCTGTAGATCTTTCCGATCGCGACGCCGAGCGGGTAATAGACGCCGGAAGTACCGCCGGTGAGGATGTTGATGAAGCCCTGGGCCATGGCGGCGGGCGCCGAAAGGACAATGACCGACGCGACCGCAAACGCGGTCAGTTTTGAACGAATCGGCATAATATTTTCCCCATGCGCGCGCTGAAAATTGGCGGCACGCGGGTCCGCGGTCAACTGTTTCAATGGTCTGCCAACAAGGGCTGATCGGCTTTTTTGCAAGGCACCTATGGTTCCGTCTTATCCGAAAGTAAGCCGCAAGGCTCTTGCCACGGTTACCCAAAGTAGGGTCAATGCGCTCCGAAAAAGGCCCGGCCGAGGCCTTCAGGATTTGGGGAAAGCATGGCGGAAGACCCACAAACTCAGCGCAAGCCCAATGACGAGGTCGTCGCCGTCTCCGATGAGGCCCTGCAAAAGGCGGAAGCCTTTGTCGAGGCCGAGGAAGGTGCTGCCAACCGGCTGATGGGCTGGGCGGGACGCATCTCGACGGCAATCGCAGTGGCGATGAGCCTGTTCCACCTCTATGCGGCCTACGCGATCGTGCCAACCCAGGAGTTGCGCTACACCCACGTCGCCTTCACGCTGGTGCTGAGCTTCCTGCTGTTTCCGCTGGCGACGCGTTTCCGCAATCGCGTGCGGTGGTGGGACGTCGTGCCCGGCATCGTTGCGGTGGCGACCATCGTCTATGCGCTGTGGGGCGGCGAAGATTTTACCGACCGCGCCGCCGTGCCTGAGCGCTGGGACGTGATTGTCGGCGTCGTCTTCATCGTGCTGCTGCTTGAAGCGACGCGCCGCACCACCGGCTGGATCATGCCCGTGGTGTCGCTGTTCTTCATCGCCTATGCGATGCTTGGCCCGGATCTGCCGGCGCCCTGGACCCATCGCGGCTACGACCTGTCGCGCCTGATCGGCCATCTCTTCATCACCCTTGAGGGCATTTTCGGTGTCGCGGTGGATGTGTCCGCAACACTGATCATCCTGTTCACGATCTATGGCGCCTTCCTGCAGCATTCTGGCGCCGGAAAATTCTTCATCGATTTCTCGCTCGCTCTCATGGGCGGCAAGCCGAACAGCGCCGGGCGCACCGTGGTGCTGTCGTCATTCCTGCTCGGCGGCCCCTCCGGCTCGGGCGTTGCCACGACGGTCATGATCGGCACCGTCGCCTATCCCATGATGGCCAAGGCCGGCTTTGAGAAGAACGCGGCCGGCGGGTTACTCGCAGCCGGCGGCCTCGGCGCGATCCTGTCGCCGCCGGTGCTGGGCGCCGCCGCATTCCTGATCGCGGAATTCCTCAAGATCAGCTATCTCGACGTGATCTGGATGGCGACCATCCCGACCTGTCTCTACTACCTGTCGCTGCTGGTCATGGTGGAGCTGGACGCCAAGAAATTCGGCGCAAAGGACGTGTCCTTTGTGCCCGACATGACGCTCGGCCAGATGACGATGCGCTACGGCTTCCACTTCATCTCGCTGCTGGCAGTGGTCGTGTTCATGATGGTCGGCTATTCCGCCTCGCTGTCGGTGTTCTACGCCACTGCCGTCACCTTCGCGCTGAGCTTCCTGCGCAAGGACACCGCGCTGGTGCCGAAGAAACTGGTGAAGGCGCTGGCCGACGGCTCGATCGGTGCCCTTAACGCCGCGACGACCTGCGCCTGCGCCGGCATCGTCGTCGGCGTCGTGACGCTGACCGGCCTCGGGCTGAAGTTCTCCTCCATCGTCATCAGCTACGCCGGCGGCAGCCTGCTGCTGACCGCGATCTATACCTCGCTGATCGTCTGGATCATTGGCCTCGCCGTGCCTGTCACGGCGTCCTATATCATCTGCGCGGTGATCGCCGCGCCCGCGCTGATCAAGCTCGGCGTACCCGATTACGCCGCGCACATGTTCATCTTCTACTACGCCGTGCTTTCGGAAGTATCGCCGCCGACCGCGCTGTCGCCCTTTGCGGCCGCCGCGATCACCGGCGGCGACCCCTACAGGACCACGCTGCAATCTTGGAAATACACCCTTCCCGCCTTCCTGGTGCCGTTCGTGTTCGTGCTCGACCCGCAAGGCACCGGACTCTTGCTCAGTATTCCCAAGGGCGGTTCCTGGATCGACATTGTCGAGATCACGGTCAAGACGACCTTCGGCCTGATGGCGCTGGCCGCCTGCGCCCAGAACTGGACGCTGCGACAAAATACGCCGATTGAGCGCGGCCTGCTTCTGCTATCGGGATTGTTGCTGGTGTTTCCGAGCCTGATCGAGGCGATCGTCGAATGGCTGATCGGGCGCGACATCAGCTACACCTACCTGCCGGGCCTGATCATCGGCTTCGGCGTGCTACTGTGGCAAGCAAGAACGCGGACGCCGCAACCGGCGCCGACAATTTGAGGAGTGAAACGACCATGAGAAGAACAATAAGAACCGCGGCGATCCTGGCCGTTACGCTTTCCGCAGGACTGGCACTGGGGGGAATCGCCCATGCCCAGCAGAAGACGATGTCGATCGGTACCGGCGGCACCGGCGGCGTGTACTATCCGCTCGGCGGCGCCGTGGCCAACGTGCTTTCGAAGAACCTTCCCAATGTGCAGGCCACCGCCGAAGTGACCGGCGGCTCGGTCGACAATCTCAAGTTGATCGGCGCGGGGAAAAGCGAGCTCGCCTTCACCATGGCCGACGCCGCGCTCGATGCGCTGAAAGGCGAGGACAAGTTCAAGAGCGGCAAGGTACCGTTGCAGGCCCTGCTCGTGGTGTATCCGAACCGCATGCATGTCGTGACGGTGGAAGGCACTGGCATCGAATCCATGGCTGACCTGAAGGGCAAGCGCGTCTCGACCGGGTCGCCCGGCAGCGCCACCGAAGTCATGGCCTTCCGCGTCATCGAGGCGGCTGGTCTGGACAAGGACAAGGACATGAAGCGCGAACGGCTCGGCGTTGCCGAGTCCGTCAACGCCATCAAGGACCGCAAGATCGACGCCTTCTTCTGGGTGGGCGGCATTCCGACCGCCGCCGTCACCGATCTCGCAGCGACGCCCGGCATCAAGATGAAGCTGATCGACCACGGCAACCTGGCCGAGAAGATGAACGCGAAATACGGCAAGCTCTATGCGCCGAGCAAGATCAAGGCGGGCTCGTATCCCGGCTATGACAAGGACAACTCGATCACCGAGGTCTGGAACCTGATCGTCACCGGCGACAAGATGAGCAACGAGGACGCCTACACCATCGTCAAGACACTGGTGGAGAAGAAGGCGGACATCGTCGCGGTTCATAAGGAAGCCGAGAGCTTCTCGCTCGACAACCAGCTTCAGGACCGCTCTCCGATTCCCTTCCATCCCGGCGCGCTAAAATACTTCAAGGAGAAGGGCGTCGGCGGCTAAGAGCCTCAATTTATTCCGCTTTTGAATGACCGCGGCTCCCCCTGGGCCGCGGTCAATTCTTTGCGGCACGCGGCGGATGGCCCTTGCCACATTTCCCCAAACAGGCGTCAATAGGCCGCAATCGAGCTCTAGGCTGAGACCAAGAATGCAATTCCAGCCGGCCGGAAACGTGCAGCCGACACGCCCGGCACGTCGTGAGTCTGGAAGCAAGCGAACATGGCAGCGGTGAAGACCATGAAGAAGACGGCGGCGGCTCTTGGACTAGCGCTTTGTGCAGGCCTTGCATTGGTCGGCATCGTCCGGGCGGAGCAGAAGCAGCTGTCGATCGGCACCGGCGATCCCGGCGGCGTTTACTTTCCGCTCGGCGGCGCGGTCGCCAGCGTGCTGGCAAAGGCGCTGCCCGATCTGCACGCCACCGTCGAGGTTACCGGCGGGTCGGTCGACAACATCAAGCTGATCGCAGCGGGCCAGAGCGACCTCGGCTTCACCATGGCCGACGCCGCGATGGACGCGATCCAGGGCCAGGACAAGTTCAAGAACAGCAAGGTCGCGCTGCAGACCCTGCTCGTGGTCTATCCCAACCGCATGCATGTCGTGACCCTCGAGGATAGCGGCATCGCGACGCTCGCCGACCTCAAAGGCAAGCACGTCTCGACCGGTTCACCCGGCAGCGCAACCGAGATCATGGCCTCCCGCGCCATCGACGTGATCGGCCTCGACAAGGACAAGGATATTCAGCGCGAGCGGCTTGGCGTGGTCGAATCCGTGAACGCCCTCACCGACCGCCGCATCGACGCGTTCTTCTGGGTTGGCGGCATTCCGACCGCGGCGATCAGCACGCTCGCCACCACGGCGGGCGTCAAGATGAAGCTGCTCGACAACGCCGACATCGTTGACAAGATGAACGACAAATACGGCAAGCTCTACAGCAAGAGCCGGATCAAGGCCGGCACCTATCCGGGCTACCGGACCGATTGCGACGTCGCCGAAGTCTGGAACCTGATCGTCACCGGCAACCGGCTCAGCGAGGAGGACGCCTACAGCATCGTCAAGACGCTGGTCGAGAAGAAGGACGAAATCGTCAAAGTGCACAAGGAAGCCGAAAGTTTTTCGCTCGACAACCAGGTGCAGGATCGTTCGCCGGTGCCGTTCCACCCCGGCGCGCTGAAATACTTCAAAGAGAAAGGCGTCGGCGGATAGGCTTGAATCAGCCGCCAGAGCGCGCCCATTGCCTTAGCGCCTCGGCGCGCGCGATCAGCCGCCTGGCATTCGAATAGGCGGGCATCTCGACCAACGCACCGTCAAGCTCGACGCGGCCGCCGCCGCGTTCGCGCGCGGCCTCGAAGGCGGCGACAATTTCGCGGGCGCGGCGCAGCTCATCCTCGCCCGGGGTCAGCACGCCGTTGACGATGGCCGCGTGCGCGGGATCGACCAGGCTTTTCGCGACATAGCCGAGCCGCCGCGCCCAGCGCGTTTCGCGCTCGACGCCCTCAGTGTCGCTGAACGTGTAGGGGCAATCGACGGCGACGACGTCGGCGGCGCGGCACTCGACGATGAAGCGCTGCCGGCAATAGGCGAGTTCGACACCGTCCCTGCCCCGCTCGGCGCCGAGATCGGCGGCAAGATCCTCCGACGCAAGCAGGCAGCCTATCGTACGGCGGCTGACCGTTGCAATCGCGCCCGTCTGCACCAGGCCGCGGGCGAGCTCGATATTGGGCAGCAGTGCGGTCGAACCTTCAGGGATGCCGTAGTCACGCTCGAAGCGCGACACTTCTTGTTCGAGCCGCGCGACCTGATGCGGCCCGGCGACCTTGGGCAGCGCCACGATGTCGGGCCGGCCGCGCATGACGGCGGCGAGGTCCTCCATGCCGTCCTGCTCCAGCGGGTTGACGCGCACCGCAGCGACGGCGCCCGCCGCTCGCCAGGAAGCATAGAGGTCGCTCGCGAGTGCGCGGGCCTTCGGCCGCAGCGGCGGCGGGGTGAAGTCCTCCAGTTCCTGGATCAGGACGTCGGCACCGCATCCCCCGGCGCGTTGCAGCGCGGCCTCATTGGCGCCTTCGAGGAACAGCCAGGAGCGGCAGAGCTGTGCGGGCCGGGCCGGCGCCATCGGGCCGCTCAGGCTGCGGGATTGACTGAAACAAACCTCACTGGAACGTCATGTCGACGCATTTCGAGACGTCCGTGCCGAGGCCGGACGCGGCCGTGATGCAGCCGCGCACCCTCTGCTTGGTGTTGTCGCTGGCCCACGCCGCAAAGCCGCCGGGCCCGAAGAACGAATTGGTGTTCGGCGGCTCGGTCTCGGTGGCGTCGAAGGAATAGCTCGAATCGGTATCGAAGATGCGCGGCTTCTTGATGCAGCCGCCGTCGGCCTGCACGTTGATGACTTCCTTGTTGTCGGTGGTCAGGGCCAGCGTGACCTGGCACCGCGCATATTCCGACGTCTTGGTGTTGAAGAGGTAAGCGTAGGACCTGCAGGTTACGGTCTTGAGCTTCCCGGGAGCCAGCCCTCGGCCGCAGGCGATACGCTGGTTGCTGACAAGCTTGAAATCGTCGGCCGCAGCGACCGAGGCAAGCGTCATGAAGGACAGTGCGGCAGCAAGGCAGGTTTTCACGACGCTCATCCGAATCATCCTGTAAGGTTCTAGGCAATGAATTGGTTTTTGACCTGATCGGCAAGATAGTCGCGAAGGCGATTGCGGGGAATCACAAAGTGGGAATAACGCGTGATAGGGAGCGAACGTAGGTCGTATTGACGGGACATTATCGTTCGTGATTTGTTCAAGACGATGGGGCATCGCATTTGCAAGGACCGGGGAGCACGGCCATGACGGGATTTTCGACCAAAACCTTTTTGATCGCGGCCGCGCTGACGGCGCTGTCGACCTCCGCCTTCGCGCAAGCCGCGCCTTGGGAGCTGAAGCCGGACACTGGCTACGCCTATGACAAGGAGGGCAAGACCCACTCCTACAAGATGGGCACCAACAATGCCGGCACGCTCCTGAAGGGCGCCAAGAAGGTGCCGCGGGGCACGCTGTTCTTCGTCGGCCAGAACGGCCAGCTCTACATGCGCACCGGCCCCTATCTGGAGGGCGACGGCAAGTTCATGTTCGGCGCGAATTGAGCCTGACTGTCGTCCCGGCCAAGTGAGCTAGAACGACGCAGCCAATTCCTGCGCGCCGGGCTTGGCGCTGTTGACGTCCATCCGCTCGTTGGTGATGGCAAGCAGCTTCGCCACCGTGTTGTTGCGGCTGGCAACGGGGTTGCGCTCGTAGCCGCCGCGCTGGAAGAAGTTCGAGGTCGGCACCAGCTCGCGCATCGCCTGCGGCATCGTCACCATATCGAGCCCGGTGCCGTCACCGGTGAGATTCATCATCTCGAGCTCGGCGGCGGTGAGCGGCCGGGTATAGCCCTTGGCGCGGGCGAAGATCACCGAGGTCAGGAGCTTGTGGGTCTGCAGATGCGGGCCGACGTCGATATCCAGCACCATCGCATGCAGCGCCCAGCCCTTCTCGGTATTGGCGAGCTTTTCATGGTCCGACCAGGTGTCCGGCACGGACTGCGCAAAGGCGACCATCTTCTTCATGACGGCGAGCTTGACGTCCATGGCCTTGCGCGCAGTGCCGGAAAGTGTCGCGGCCTTGTCATGCAAGGCCTTGAGCAGCGCATCGCCCTGCTCGGCCATCAGCTCGACGCTGTTGGTGGTGAGCAGCTGGTTGTAGCCGATCGCGGTTGAGATCGGCCGCGTGCCCGGACCGCGATAGCCCGACTGCATGTCGTAATTGCCGTTGCCGCCGGTCTCGAAGGAATAGACCCGCACCGCCTGCTCGCGGGTGAGGCCGGCGCTGGCGGCCACACGCGCATAGGCGCGCTTGAATTCGATTTCTGATCCCGGCCGCTGCGGCGTGAACTGGAAATGGTCAGATGCCGCCTGGATGAGATCAGGGACCATCGGGAGCGCTTTGCGCGGCGGCCGTTCAGGCGCCGACGGATCGGCCGGCCTGCTGGGCCCGGTATAAACCGGCGGCTGCGTCAGCACGTAGTCGTCGAGCGTTACCTGCTGCCCGGCACGCCGCTTGGCATTGCGGCCGCGCCGCTTCTCGGCGATCGAATTCCAGTAGGCATTTATGGGTGCTTGCGCTTCCTCATATTCCCTGAGCTTGCGGCGATATTCCGCCATGGCTTGCGGCGAGGCCTGCGCCATTGCATCGCTGACGGAATCGGGAAGGGCGGGCATGTCCGTTGCAGCGGAGGGCGGCGCGCCCACAAGAAGCGCGAGGGTAACGAAAAGCCTGAGATCGGGACGAATCAATCCGGGGCGCATGCGCTCCTTGTAGCAAGCGTCCTCCGTAAGTCAGCCCTGAAAAGCCGCGGCTTCTCGCCCTATTCCGGCTCGACGCCGCTCGCCTTTACGAGCTGCGCCCACTTCTTCTCGTCCTTGTCGATCAGGCCGGCGTAGTCCTCGGGCGAGCCCGGCGTGATGTCGGTGCCATCATTGCCGAGCTGCCGCTTCACCACATCGGAGGCGAGCGCATCGCGCAGCGCCTTGTTGAGCTTGTCGATAATCGGACGTGGCGTGCCCGCCGGTGCGGCGAGGCCGTAATAGAGCGACGCATCGAATCCGGCGATGCCGGACTCCGCGATCGTGGGGACGTCGGGCAAAAGACCCGAGCGCGTCGTGCTGGTGACCGCGAGCGCGCGCAGCTTTCCCGCCGCGACATTGGTATGCGATGCCGGGATCGGCGCGAATGCCATCGGGATGTGGCCGCCGAGCAGATCCGTCAGCGCCGGGCCCGTGCCCTTGTAGGGAATGTGCACCAGCGTGATCCCCGCGGCGCGCGCAAAATACTCGCCGGTGATGTGGCTGGCGGTGCCGGCGCCGGCCGAGCCGAAATTGACCTTGCCGGGATTGGCCTTGGCGTAGGCGATCAGCTCGGCGAGAGTCTTCGCCGGAAATGTCGGATTGACGACGAGCGAGTTCGGCGCGTTGCCGATCATGCCGATCGGCGCAAAATCCTTGCGCGGATCGTAACCGACATTCTTGTAGAGCGAGGGGCCGATCGCCAGCGTGCCGGTGTAGCCGAGCACGAGCGTGTAGCCGTCCGGCTCGCTCTTGGCCACCGCACGCGTGCCGACCGTGCCGCCGGCGCCGGGGCGATTGTCGACGATGATCTTTTCGCCGAGCAGTTCGCCCATCTTCTCGGCGACGCCGCGGCCGACAATGGTGGTGCTGCCGCCGGGCGCAAAGGGAATCACCAGCGTGATCGGACGGGTCGGAAAGTCTTGCGCCTGCGCCGCGGTGAATGTGGCGGCGAACACTGTGGCGGCGACGAAAAGACGTTGGCGGATCGACATGGACGCACTCCCGACAGCATTATTCTTCTTGCGCGGCATGGTTGCCGAAATGCTTGTCCCGCGCAACCCGCCGTTCGCATCAACGCCAGGCGAAGACAGGCTGTTCCAGCTCTGCGACACGCGTTTGACGGCCGGCCAGGAGCTCGCTGAACTGATAGATCAACGCCGCCGTCGGGGCGTGAATATGGCCGCCATGCAGGCGAAAGCGGATTACGCGCCGCGTGCTCTCGGGAATGCGGGTGAAGCTGAAGGCGTCCTTTCGCTCGATCTCGTCGAGCGCGACGCGATGCACGGAAGCAACTTCCGCCGGGTTCGGCACGATCGCCGCGCGGGCGCCCGCCCATACCACGACCGGCGTGATCAGATAGCCGGAACGGGTCGGGTAATCGTCGAGCAGGCCGAGCACCTCGCTCTCCGCAAGCTCGAGGCCAAGCTCCTCATGCAGCTCGCGCAGGGCGGCCTGCGCCTGGGTCTCGCCGGCATCGCAGCGCCCGCCCGGCAGCGCCCATTGCCCCCTGTGGGAGCGCAGCCCCGCGGCACGGCGGGTCAGCAGGAAGGCGGTGCCATCGCCACGATCGGCTTCGGTGAGCGCAATGACGACCGCCGCGCGTTTCAGCGCGGGCGCTGCATCCTCGGTCGCGCGCGCAAAACCCGCGCAGAGCTCTGCGATTTTCCGCCGGGTGGTATCGTCGAAAACGCGGGTCATGCGCTTGACTACAACAGGTCCACGTTCGATGAAATATCTGAGAATACATGACCTCATGCAGGGACCGACGGAGCGACATGTCCAATAAAGCCTCCGCAAAGCTCAAGTCCGACGGCTGGACCATTGTCGAGACCACCGGCTTCCTGCACCTGATCGGCCCGCTGTGGCAGCGTCTCGTCAACGGCGCGCATGAATATGCGCTCATCACCGAGGACAAGCATCACAACCGCCGGGGCCTCGTGCAAGGCGGCGTGCTGATGACCTTCGCCGACCGCACCTGCGGCATGACGGCCCGCTACGTCTCCGGCAAGCCGACGCTGGCGACGGTGCAGCTCGATACCCATTTCGTCGAGGCCGGCAAGATCGGCGAGGTGCTGATTTCCCGCCCCCGCGTGGTACGCTCGACGCGCAGCCTGATCTTCATCGCGACGGAAGTGACGGTCGATAAGCGCGTCATTGCCATGGCCAACGGCGTGTTCAAGATTTTGAAGAATGAAACGTAGCATCGGCCGTCATTGCGGGGAGCGTAGCGACGAAGCAATCCAGTTTCTTCTTTGCGTGGGTCACATGGATTGCTTCGCGGAGCTTGTCATCCGGCGGCGCTCCGCGCCGACCGGGTGGCTCGCAATGACGGTACAAATCGGAGGGCCTTAGCGCCATGCAATACCGCCAGCTCGGCCGCAGCGGCCTGAAGATTTCGCCTATTTGCCTCGGCACCATGATGTTCGGCGGTCCGACGGACGAGGCCACCTCCTCGCGAATCATTGCCAAAGCACGCGAGGCCGGCATCAACTTCATCGACTCCGCGGACGCCTATAATGGCGGACAGTCCGAGGTGGTGGTCGGCCGCGCGATCTCGAACAGCCGCCAAAGCTGGATCCTCGCCACAAAGCTGGCCAACCAGATCGGCGACGATCCCAATCGTGGCGGGCTGTCGCGGCGCTGGGTGATGCAGGCGGCGGAAGACAGCCTCAAGCGTCTCGGCACCGACCACATCGACATCTATTATCTGCACAAGGAAGACCATGCGACGCCGCTGGAGGAAACCGTGCGCGCGATGGGCGACCTGATCCGCCAGGGCAAGATCCGCTATTTCGGCGTGTCCAACTACCGCGCCTGGCGCGTCGCCGAAATCTGCAACATCTGCGACGACAACGGCATCGACCGCCCGATCGTCAGCCAGCCCTATTACAACGCGATGAACCGCATGCCCGAGGTCGAGCATTTTCCGGCCTGCCGCTATTACGGCCTCGGCATCGTGCCCTACAGCCCGCTGGCGCGCGGCGTGCTCACCGGCAAGTACAAGGTGGATGCCGCCCCCGACAAGGACACGCGCGCCGGCCGCGCCGACAAGCGCATGATGCAGACGGAGTGGCGGCCGGAGTCGCTGAAGCTCGCGCAGGAGATCAAGCGCCATGCCGAGAGCAAGGGCATCACCACCGGCCAGTTCGCGGTCGCCTGGGTGCTGAACTCCGCCTTCGTCACCGGCGTGATCGCCGGCCCCCGCACCGAAGAGCAATGGGACGATTACATCCGCGCGCTGGACTATCGCTTCACCGCGGAAGACGAGGCGCTGATCGATCGCCTCGTGGTGAGCGGCCATCCCTCGACGCCGGGGTTCAACGATCCGGCCTATCCGATCGAGGGGCGAAGGGCGCGGACGGACGCACAACGAAATTGATGAGGCATGCCAATGGCGTTTGAAGACCGCTACGGACTGACGCTCTCCACCAGTTCCTCCGAGGCCGCCGCGGCCTATCGCGAGGGCATGGACCTCTTGCTTGCTGCGTGGACGGGTGCGGCCGAGGCATTCGAGCGCGCGATCGCCGCCGATCCGGATTTCGCGCTGGCGCATATCGCGCGCGGGCGCATCCACACGTTCTATCAGCAGGGCGACGTGGCGCGGAAGAAGGCGGCGCTGGCGCGCGAGCTCGTTGCGCGCAGCGGCAGCGAGCGTGAGAAGAGCCATGTCGAGACGCTGGCACTTGCGATCGAGGGGCAGCTTCCGGCGGCGCTTGGCTCAGCGCTGAAACATATCGACTCTTTCCCGCGCGACGCCATCGTGATGTCGATGCCGATGGGCGCGTTCGGGCTGTTCGCGTTTTCGGGCATGGCCGATCACGACCAGGCGCGCGTCGATCTCTGCGGGCGTCATGCGCATCATTATGGCGACGACTGGTGGTACCTCTACAACCACGGCTGGGCGCTGACCGAGAATAACGACGTCAAGCGCGGACGCGCCACGACCGAGCGCGCCTTCGCCATGCGCGAGGCCAACGCCAACGCCGTGCACGCGCTGCTGCATGCGATGTTCGAGGACGGCTCGATCGACGATGCCGATGCGCTGGTCGATCGCTGGATCGGGACCTATGACCGCTCGGGCATCCTCCACGGCCATATCCGCTGGCACCAGGCGCTCGGCGCACTCGAGCATGGCGACGCGGCGCGGGCACTGAAAATCTATGCCGATGTGCTGCAGCCTTCCGTGACGCATGCGCCGCCGCTCAATGCAGTTACCGACGGCGCCTCCTTGCTGTGGCGGCTGCACGCCTATGGCCATGCCGTGCCCGACGGCCTCTGGGCCGAGGCGGATGAATTCGCGCAGCGCGCGTTCCCGCGCTCGAGCATTCCCTTTGCCGACGTGCATATGGCGCTGTTCGCCGCCGCCACCCGCAACCAGGCCGCGCTCGAGGAGCGGCTGGCCGTGATCGAGAAGCGGCTCGCCGAAGGCAAGCTGCCGGCCGGCCCGGTGGTGCCCGGCCTGTTCCGTGCCATGAGCGCCTTCGCCGAGGGTGACTACCGCGGCTGCGTCGCGCAGCTTTCGCCGCTACTTGACGAAGTCGTCCGCATCGGCGGCAGCCATGCGCAGCGCACGCTCGTCGAAGACACTTTCATTGTCGCGCTGATGAAGAGCGGGGAGCTATCGCGTGCTCATGCGATGCTGGACGCACGGCTGCATCGCCGTCCCTCGCCGCGCGATACACGCTGGCTGGCGCAGCAAAACTGATCGCGTGCTATTCGGCGGCGCCGAGCAGCCGCGCTTCCTTGGCCCATTGCCGGCGGCCGACGCGATGCCAGAACAGGCTCGTGCCCTGCATCAGCAGGCGGTAGACCCGCGGGCTGATGCCGCAGCTCTCGCGGAAACTGCGGCTGAAATGCGTGGACGAGCTGAAGCCGCGGCCGAATGCGATCTCGGTGATCGAGCGGTCGGCGAATGCGGGATCGGCAAGGTCCTGACGGATGCGCTCCAGCCGGCGTTGCCAGATGTAGACGTTGAGCGTATCGGCCTCGCCGTCGAACAGCTTGTGGAGATAACGCTTGGAACAGCCGATCGCGGCGGCGATCCGGTCGAGCGACAACAGCGGATCGTCGAGATTGACGTCGATGAACCGCTTCACCCGGTCGCGCGTCAGCTCGCGCAGCGAGGCGTCGGTCGGCGTGCCGGTCCGGTCGAACACCGCAAGCTCGACATGACTCGCGATCATCTCGGCAAGATCATCGCCTCCGGGCACGGCCACGCCATCGCGCAGCGACTCGAACGCCGATACCAGGAGGTCGAAGGTCAGTCGGCCGACGCCCGCACGGCCGGAGAAGCGGCGCACCACGAGATCGTCGAGATCGAGCCCGAGCCGGACCAGCGTCTCGCGCGGCAGCAGCATGATGATCTGCTCGATCCGCTCCGGGTTCGACACCGTGTATGGCTTGGTCGTGTCGTAGAGGCTCCATTCGCCGGGCGCGAGCATCACCTTGCGGCCGTTCTGCTCGAAGCAGCCGGCGCCTTCGACCTGCGCCACCAGCTTGACGTAGTTGCGATTGTCCTTGCGGATGCCATGCGGGGTGCGCTGCACGCGGTGCCGGCTGGCAACAATGCGCGCCAGCGACACGCCGCTCGATTGCCCGAGCTCGAGACGGCCTTCGAATTGCGGGTCGCCAAACGTATCGGCTTGCAGCGGACCGATGTGGCGGCAGACGAAGTCGCCCCATAGTCCCAGCCGCTCGCCCGGAGCGACATCGGCAGTGGAAACGACAGCCAGATTGTTCACGGTCCCCGCTCCTTCCCTTGGCGTCGACTCTAGCGACGGGCTATGCCCGAAGCCACTGTCCGTTTCCTTTTGGTGCGCCGCATTGGCGCATTGCCAGCCATGTCGGGACGGAGTTCGCTCTTGGGCAAGAACCCGCCCCTCAAGCGGCGCAAGATGCGGCGCAGCCAGACCGGCAATGATTGGCCGGCCAATGAGTTAACACCGGAATTCGGGGAGGACGCAAATGAACAGAGGTCGAAGCCTGTTTGTGCGGACAGCGGCGGGTGCCATTTTGACGCTCGGTCTTGGCGGGGCGGTTACCGCGCAGGAACCGGCCTCGATCAAGATCGGCTATGCCATTTCCAAGACCGGGCCGAATGCCGGCGGCGCCAACATCACGCAGATCCCGAACTACCAGCTCTGGGTGAAGGAGGTGAACGACAAGGGCGGCTTGATGCTCAAGAGCATCGGCAAGCGGGTGAAGATCGAGGTCATCGAATATGACGACCGCTCCAACTCCGAAGAGGCCGTGCGCGCCGTCGAGCGCCTGATCACGCAGGACAAGGTCGACCTCCTGTTTCCGCCGTGGGGCACCGGCCTCAACCTCGCGGTTGGTCCCGTCTTCAACAAATACGGCTATCCGCAGCTCGCCTTCAGCGCCGTCACCGACCGTGCGCCGGAGCTGGCAAAGCGCTGGCCGAACAGCTTCTGGTTTCTCGGCACGTCAAAGCAATATGTCGACGCGCTGGTCGACCTGCTGTCGCAGATGCGCAAGGACGGCAAGATCAACGACAGCATCGCCATGGTCAGCATCGCCGACGGGTTCGGCATCGACCTGTCGAAGGCGGCGCGCGAGGGCTTTGAGAAGGCGAAGTTCAAGCTCGCCTACGACAAGAGCTATCCGATCGGCACCCAGGACCTCTCCCCCTTGCTCGGCGAAGCCCAGCGTTCGGGCGCCGACACCTTCGTCGCCTTCAGCTATCCGCCGGACACAGTGGCACTGACCGATCAGGCCAAGGTCGCTTCCTTTGCGCCCAAGGTGATGTTCCTCGGCGTCGGCGTCGGCTTCCCGCTCTATCCGCAGCGTTTTGGCGAGAACACCGAAGGCATCATGTCGCTCGGCGGCTGGCAGGCCGACAACAAGGCGACCGCCGAGTATCGTGCCAAGCACAAGGCGATGCACAACCGCGATCCCGATTACTGGGGCAGCCAGGTCGGCTATGCCTCGCTGCAGATGCTCGAGCAGGCGATCGAAAAAGTCGGCAAGGTCGACCGCGAGGCCATCATCAAGGAGCTGCAGACCGGCACCTTCGACACCGTGATCGGCAAGATCAAGCTGGAGAACAACATGCCGGTGAACGCCTTCCCGCTGATCGGGCAATGGCAGAAGGGCTTTTACACCGGCGTCGCGCCGGCAGGGCCCGGCATGGCCGCGGTGGTCGTGCCGAAGCCGGCGTGGAAGCAGTAGAGATGGCGTAGACTGATCTCGGGCCGCCGTCGGGCTGCGGCGGCCCGAGACCATTTCTGGTTAAGCAGATGTTCACTGCCGCAGTCGCGTCCGGGCTTGTTCTCGGCGGCATGTATGCGCTGATCGCCATGGGGCTGACGCTCCAGTATGGCGTCGCGCGCATCATGAATCTCGCCCATGGCGAGCTGATGATCGCGGCTGCCTTTGCCGCGCTGTGGCTGTTCACGTCGGCGGCGGTGAACCCGCTGCTCGGTCTTTTCCTGGTCGTGCCCGCCGCCTTCGCCATCTCCTGGGCGATCTATCGCCTGCTGCTGACGGCTCTGGTAGCCCGCGCACCCAACCGCGACGCGCTGGAGGTCGACAGCATTCTGGCCACCTTCGGCATGCTGTTCGTGATCCAGGGTGTCATGCTCGTGATGTTCGGCGGCGCCTATTACAGCTACAGCTTCCTTGCCTTCCCGGTGAACATCGCCGGCGCCACCGTCGCCGCCAATCGCCTGCTGGCACTGGGCTTCGCTGCCTTCATCGGGCTTGCCCTTTATCTTTATTTGACCCGCACGCGCCTTGGCACCGCCGTGCGCGCGGTAGCGGTCGATCCGCAATCGGCGCCGCTGGTGGCGATTGACGTGCGCGCCACCGCGGCGCTCGCATTTGCCTTCGGCGGCGCGCTGGTGGCGGCCGGCGGTGTGCTGGTCTCGATGTTCCTCACCTTCAACGCCAATATCGGCGTCGTCTTCACCATGAAGGCGCTGATCGTCGTCATCATGGGCGGCGTCGGCAATCTGCTCGGCTGCCTCGTCGCCGGGCTGATCCTGGGCCTTGCCGAGACCTTCGTGGCAACCTTCGTCGATCCGGGGCTAACGCTGGCGACCACCTACGCCATCTTCCTCATCATCCTGCTGGTGCGGCCGCAAGGGCTGTTCGGGACGGCCTCGCGATGAAGCCGCTCT
>DATEJC010000478.1:0-8343 GCA_035278345.1 Bradyrhizobium sp.
TGATTGCTCGAACTTGATGCCGCCGATCGCGACCAGCGGGATGTTGCCGACGCGCTTCTTCCACTCCGTGATCTTCGCAATCCCTTGCGGGGCGAAGCGCATCGACTTCAGCGTGGTCGGGAAGATCGGGCCTAGCGCGACGTAATCAGGCCTTGCGGCAAGCGCGGTCGCCAGCTCCTCGTCGTCATGGGTCGAGATGCCGAGTGTCAGGCGCGCTTTACGGATTTCGTCGAGGTCGGCATCCGCCAGGTCCTCCTGGCCGAGATGCAGATGCTGCGCGCCGGCGACGATCGCCGCGCGCCAGTAGTCGTTGACCACGAGTTTGGCGCCCGTGCCCTTGGTGACCTCAAGCGCGTCGCTGACGATCTGCAGCGCTTCGCCGTCGTTCAGATTCTTGGCGCGCAGCTGGATAGTGCCGACGCCGAGTTTGGCCAGGCGCGCGACCCAGGCCACGCTGTCGACGACGGGATAGAAGGGATCAGGATACGCGCGGCGATCAGGATACGCGCTGCGATCCGGATACGCGCGGCGATCAGGATACGGCATGCCAGAACGGAGTCCCGATGACAGGGGTGGAGGGAGAGGCGAAATCGCGGGCCTCCATCAGGCCCGCCTCGAAGGCGGTGCGGCCGGCCTCGACGCCGAGGCGGAAGGCGTTCGCCATCGCCACGGGATCGGCGGCCTTGGCGATGGCCGTGTTGAGGAGCACCGCGTCGTAGCCGAGCTCCAGCGCTTCAGCGGCATGCGACGGCGCGCCAAGGCCGGCATCGACCACCAGCGTGATGCCTTGCAGGCGGTCGCGCAGCAGTTTCAGCGCATCGCGGTTGATGATGCCCTTGGCGCTGCCGATCGGCGCGGCCCAGGGCATCACGACCTTGCAGCCGGCATCCAGCAGCCGCGTCGCGACGGAAAGATCTTCCGTGCAATAGGGGAACACTTCAAAGCCGTCCTTGATCAGGATGGTGGCGGCTTCGACCAGGCCGACCACATCGGGCTGCAGCGTGTCGTTGTCGGCGATCACCTCCAGCTTGATCCAGCTGGTGCCGAACAACTCGCGCGCAAGCTTTGCCGTCGTCACCGCCTCGCGCACGCTGCGGCAGCCGGCGGTATTCGGCAGCACGGTGACATCGAGCTCGCGGATCAGCGACCAGAAGGCATCGCCCGTCTTGCCGCCGGCGGCCTCCCGCCGCAGCGACACCGTGACGATGCCGGCGCCGGAGGCGCGGATCGCCGCCTGCATGATCGCAGGCGAGGGATACAGCGCCGTGCCGATGAGCAACCGCGAAGAGAATTCCTTGCCGTAGAAGTTCACCATCAGTCCTTATCCTTGTCGTCCCGGCGAAAGGCGGGACCCATACCGCGTGATTTCTCTTGAGGCACACTGAGAGACACGGCCCGCAACCACAAACTTCGGTGGTTATGGGTCCCGGCTTTCGCCGGGACGACGGCAGAGTGTACGGCGCCGTTCATGCCCATCACCCTCCCTGCCGCGGCGTGATGATCTCGATCTCGTCGCCGGCTTTCAAGGCGGTCTCAGCCCACTGGCTCTTCGGTACCACGTCGTAATTGAGCGCGATCGCAAAGTGCGTGCCCTCATATTCGAGCTCGCTGAGCAGCGCATCGACGCGCGAGGCGTTCACCTCGCGGCGCTCGCCATTGACGGTCACCTGCATCGCATCACCTCATTGTCGAGTGCGCCGCGCTCGACATAGCCGAGCGTCAACTCCGCCAGCGCGGGCGCCAGCAGGAAGCCGTGGCGATAGAGCCCGTTCACGGCAATCTTCTTCCGGCCGATGGTGATGCGCGGCAGATTGTCGGGATAGGCCGGGCGAAGCCCCGAGCCGAATTCGAGGATGCGTGCTTCGGCAAAGGCCGGATGCACGGCATAGGCGGCGCCGAGCAGTTCCAGCGCCGAGCGCACGCTGACGCCGGAATCCTCTGACTCGATCGAGGTCGCCCCCAGCATGAAGCGGCCGTCGCCGCGCGGGATCACGTAGAGCGGCCAGCGCGGATGGATCAGCCGCACCGGGCGCGACAGCTCGACCTCGTCGGTCTCCACCACGATCATCTCGCCCTTGACGCCGCGCAGCTCCGGCTCGGCATCGCGCGCGGACAGCCCGCGGCAATCGATCACGATGCCTTCGAGGCCATCGATATCGACGTCGCTGTCGAATTTGATGGTGCCGCCGGCCTTGATGATGCGCGCATGCAGCTCGGGGAGCACGCGGCGCGGCTCGACATGGCCCTCGTCGGGATAGAACAGCCCCTCGCGGAAACGGCCGTCCAGCGACGGTTCGAGATCACCGATGCCGGCGGCATCAAGCCGGCGATGGCCGGAAGTGAGCCGCGCAAAGCGCTCGAAATCGCTGCGGTCGCGCGCATGCGCCACCACCAGCGAGCCCTTGAATTCGGTTTGCGGAAAAAGCTCGCGCCACAGTTTCAGCGAGTGGATGCCGAGCCTGGAAATGACGGGTTCCGACCCCTCCGCCTCGCACCATGGCGCCAGCATGCCGCCGGCCCAATGGCTGGTGGCTTCCGTCATGTCAGCGTCACTGCGCTCGTGCAAGGTCACGGCGTGGCCGGCCTGCGCGAACAGCAAGGCCTGCCATGCGCCAGCTATGCCTGCGCCTATGATTGTGACGGGGGATTCGCCCCGTGGCTTTGAAGTCTGGTACATCCCTGTCCCTTCGCCGGCATGACCCGGATCAGGTTCAAAGGGTCACCGCGGATGGCGGTATCTCAGCTCCTCCTTCGGAGCACCCCTCGGAACAGCTCTAATTTAGGCCCGCGAACCGCGGTGTCAACGCGGCTTTGCGGCATTTGCACCGCTGGAACGCGGACCTGCTGCGCGGAACCTGCGCGGCAGGCGGTCGCAGCAGCCGGTCTCACAAGGCCCGGTGTTAACGCTTTACCCACCTTGATTTCTCACCGGCGGCGCGTATCGGGCCTCACCGGTTTACCAAGCATTATGCGCCGGCATGGTTCGATCCGGGCTGAGAACCGGACCCAACCCATGAGCATCACCACCGTCCACGCTGACCAGGCCGCACCGTCGCTGCGCGCCCTGCTGCCTGTCTGGGTGGGCGCTGGGGTCTACGCGCTGATGGTGCTTGCCGGCAATCGGCTGCTGGCCGACCCCGATACGCTGTGGCAGGTCACCGTCGGGCAGTGGATCATCGATCACCGCGCCGTGCCGACGGAGGACGTCTATTCCTTCACCATGCGCGGCCAGCCGTGGATCTCGACGCAGTGGCTTTCGCAGGTGATGTACGCCAAGGCTTTTGCGGTCGCCGGATGGGCCGGGCCCGTGGTGCTGGCAGCTTCCGCAATCGCCATGACCTTCGCGCTGCTGGCAGGGTTCGTCAGCCGGCGCCTTACCGAAACCGCAACGCTGGTGTTCGTTTCAGCGGCGCTCGCACTCAGCTCGGCGCATCTCTTGGCCCGGCCGCATGTCCTGGCGCTGCCGGTGCTGGTGGCGTGGGCCGCAGGATTGGTCGCGGCCGCCGATCGCCGCGAGGCGCCGTCCTGGCGGTTGCTGCCGCTGATGACGCTGTGGGCCAATCTGCATGGCGGGTTCGTGTTCGGCCTGATGCTGATCGGCGGGCTCGCGCTCGACGCGGTATCGGGCGTGGACCGCGCGCAGCGCAAGTCGCTGTTCCTGCGCTGGTTCGTCTTCGGTCTGGTGGCGCTGGCGGCGAGTTGCCTCACGCCCTATGGCTGGAATGCGCTGCTGGCCTCGCAAAAAATCCTGTCGCTCGGCTCGGCGCTGCCGCTGATTACGGAATGGCGGCCGGCGGATTTCGGCTCGATCGGCCTGTTGGAAATCTGCCTGCTGCTTGGCGTCGGCCTTGCGCTTTATCGCGGCATCGCGCTGCCGGTGATGCGGATCGTGCTGCTGCTCGGCCTCGTGCATATGGCGCTGGCGCAGGTGCGCGCCGCCGAAATCCTGGCGCTGATCGCGCCGCTGCTGTTGGCTGCGCCGCTGGCGCGGCAGATCGGCGGCATCGATGCTTCCGCCGCGACGACGTCGCCATTCCGAAGCGCGCTGGTAGGGGGTCTGGCCGCCGCGCTTGTCGCGGGAACGGTCGCCTGGGCTTCGGTGTATCGTTTCGAGCCGCATATGCGCGGCTCGCCCGTCGCCGCCGTGACGGAGCTGAAGAAGCTCAATCTCGCGCGCGTGCTGAACGACTACGACTTCGGCGGCTATCTGATCGCGAGCGGCGTTGCGACCTTCATCGACGGCCGCACCGAGCTCTACGGCGAAAAATTCTTCGTCGACCACAACGCCGCCTCCGGCCTGATGGAGCCCGACAACCTGTTCCGTCTGCTGGAGCAGTACAATATCGAGGCGACGCTGCTGCGCACGCAGAGCGCCGCAACAAAGCTGCTCGACCGTGTCGACGGCTGGCAGAAGATCTATTCAGACGATATCGCGACGATCCATCTGCGCAAGGCGGGCTCGATGCATACGGTAGAACCTGCGGTGTCTGCGAAAGCGAAATGACCACGCACCGCGTATTCTGCGAAGGTCGGTCGACGGGTTCCCGATGCGCGCAAGTTGACGGGTCTTGCTGCGCTCAACTCTTCCCGCAAGCCGCTATGCACGCCATTGCGCCGAAGCGAATCAATTTGATTGCGCTGTCAACTGCACTGCAGCGACGATTTGCAGAGTTATCCACCATGATTGTCGTGCAAATGACTTAATGTCGGTCTAGTGTGCTGTCACGGACACAGAACGTGTGCGGTACCGACAGTACGTCAGCTTCTGTCTAATCATCCGACATCACGATCAAGAAACGTCTGAGGGAGTGCGCACCATGGCCAGAGTCAATCTCGGCTACCTTCCCCGTGGAAATCCGTGTGCCCAGTGCGGCAAACCGATCGCGTCACCCGACTGGGTGGAGCAGGGACAAGGCCGCATCTCCTACCTCTGGTCCTGCCGCGCCTGCGACTATCGGTTCGAGGCCATCGCAATCCTCGACGAACGGCGGATGGAATCGGAGCCGCTCGCGGCCTGACGGAGATCAGGCAGCCGACATTGCTGCGCTATACGCCCGGCAACTCAATACGGACAATGAGACCATGCGGTTGTCTGTCGCGTTGCGACAGCGTTGCCATGTGCGTGCAAGAACACGTCCTCACGGAGCCCGCATCCTGTACGCTCGATAGCCCGCCGGGAACAAGTTCCATCGATATCCCGCGGCAGCGGCGCGCTGTAGTAGTTCCAATCCAGCTGGCGACGGCTCATTTCACGTCATTGCTGATCGATTGTCAGAGCCGGCGCCTTCGGCGCGGCAACCGGTCGCCTGTTCCAGCGCATATCGAACGGAACAGTTGCGCAGGTAGCGTGTTTCCCCGCATCGGTTTTGAAGTGAGGGAGACTACACATGTTAGCCAAATATGCGATCGCCGGCGTTGCCGGCACGGCCTTGCTTGCGTCCGTCGCGTTCGCGCAGTCGCCATCGTCACCGAGCGACAGCAACAAGATGGCGCCGCCCGCCAAGTCGGATACCGCGACCACATCGGCGTCGACGTCGTCGTTCCACGGTAACTGGCGCGCCTCGAAGATCGTGGGCCTGAGTGTCTACAACGACAAGAACGAGAGCGTCGGCTCGATCAACGACATGCTCACCGACAAGGACGGCAAGATCGTCGCCGTCGTGATCGGCGTGGGCGGCTTCCTCGGCGTCGGCGAGCATCTGGTCGCCGTACCGTTCGACAAGGTGAAGTTCACGGATCAGCCGGTTGCCTACACCGGCGCGTCCAATGCGCCCGCCAGCGGCGGCGCGGGTGGCGCAAAGACCGGTACGACCACGGGCGCTGCGACAAGCACGACCGCATCGAAGCCGAACCCCTGGTGGCCGGACCACGCGGTCTTCAACGCCACCAAGGAAGAGCTGAAGGCCATGCCGGAGTTCAAGTATTCGACCTGAGGTCATAGCGACCAAAAGGTTGAAGCCTGATCGGCGAATAGCCGGACCGTATCTCGGTCCGGCTATTTTGTTTTCAGCCACGCGCACCCAAGGTTGATGCTGCGCCGCATCCTATCGGCCTCCGCTTGCCGATGTTAGGCTCGGCATTGCGGCAGGAGCATCCTGCGTCCTGCCCCATCACAACGGGAGGACGGTCATGGCTGATAGCGTCTACAAGGTGATCGAGCTGATCGGCACCAGCAAGGAATCTTGGGAAAAGGCGGCGGCCGGCGCTGTCAACCGGGCCAGCAAGACGCTGCGCGACCTCCGTGTCGCCGAAGTCGTGAAGCTCGACCTTCAGTTGGATGCCAAGGGCAGGGTAGAAGCCTACCGCGCCAAACTCAACGTGTCGTTCAAGTTCGAGGGATCATAGCGATTGTTCTTGCCTCTCCCCGCCAAGTGCGGGGAGGGGCAAGAAAGATTACAGCGCCGGCAATGCCGAAATGAACACGTTGATCGAGCCTTCGCTCTCCGCGATCACGCGCAATGTCTTTGAATCGAAGGCGATGTCGGCGAGCCTGAGGCTGGTGATTTCCGCCGTTACGCGTACGCCGTCCTCGCTCTTCTGCAGGTCGGCGATCGCATCGGCGATCTTCTTCTGCGCGTTGCTGGCAAAGGGCTTGAGGTCGACCATCGCCTTCTCCGCCAGCACGCGCTGCAGGTGCGGCATCGCCGCGCGCGCGGCGGCGCCGAGCAGGCCGAAGGCGGCCTCGGACTCGACCGCCACCTCGATGGAGTCGAGCCGCAGCGTCTGCCGCGCCGCGTCGAGCACCGGCACGCCCCAGATGTGCACATAGGCTTCGGCGCCGAAGCCGAGGAAGCTCTTCTTCTCCTTGGCATAGACGAGCAGCGAGAACAGCAGCCGGTCGCCGGAGGCCGCCACGCTCGCCTTCCTTACGGTGACATCGACAGATCCCGAGCCGTCCTCCGGAAACGTCTTTCCGGCAAACTGCGCTTCCACGATCTTGTTGATCTCGGTGAAGGGCAGATCGATCGGCACCGCGATGTTGACGGCGCCCTTCGAGGCCGGACCGATGGTCAGCGTCGCCGGGAACGGGCAGGTCGGTTTGGTTTCGGCCGGAGTGATACGGGTCTCGGCCTCGATGCCCATGGTCAGGATCATCGCCGAGGAATCGATGCGCGGCTGCGCTGCGATGGCGCGGGTCGGCTTCAGCTCGAGCCAGAGCGGCGGCAGGCCGGAGCCGCTAGGGCCTTGCAGCGGGATCGAGCGGCACGCCTTGGCCCATTGCTGGCGCGCATTCTGCTCGAAGGCCGGATCGTTCTTCATCCGCGCTTGCGCCGCGGCGAGCTGCTCGGCGACCTGCTTGTCGATCAGGGGTTTGACCTGCGCCGGCACGCTGATGCGCGCGCCGGCCGCCGAAACGCTGGTGTCGCCAAGGTTCACCTGCGCGGCGAGATTGGGCTCGATGCGCCAGGCCGCCGCAAGGCGCGGGCGCGACGTGACGACCACATTGCCCCTGATCTCGCCGCTGACGTTGAGGTTCTTGATGTTGATGCCGCCGAGCTGCTTGGCGGCATTGGCGCCCAGAAGGCCGCCGATTGCGTCATTGACGGCGTCGTTCGCTTTCGCCGATAGCGAGCCGGTCACGTTCAGCGTGCCCGTCAATGGCGTGGTCAGCGACAGCGCGTCCTGAACGCCTGCGACTGCGATCGGCCCGCGCGAGGCGGTCCAGCCGATGTCGGCGTTCTGCAGGATCTGCGACACCGGATTTTCAGCCTTGCCGCCAAAGGTGCGCGCAGTAGAGCGCTCGGCGGCCTCGCGGATCGCCGTCAGCGAGATCGACACCGGCGCCATCACGCGCGAAGAGCGCGCCGCCGGCGGCAGCGGCGGCAGTTCGGCCAGCACCGGCGCCTTGCCGCCGCCGCGCGGCGACAGCAAGTCCATGGCCTTCAGGCTGACGAAAAAGGATACCGCGACCACCGCGACGGCGATCAGGATCGTCTTCAGATTGAGATCGAGCTTGAGGAGCTTGAGGTCGAAGTTCAGGCGCATCGTCCCCCCGGAATCGGCGGGACTTTACAGGCGGGTGGAGGGAGGCGCTAGACCGGCCCGGGAACACGCGCGGGGCGCAAACCCAGACAAAAATGGCGCCCGCAAGGGCGCCATTTTGCTTCAACGAGATTTGAAACGATCAGCTGCGCTTGTCGCTCGCGTTGTCGGCGCGGCGGTCCATCGGCAGCACGATCACCTTGGTGCCGAGGTGAACGCGGGAGTAGAGATCCATCACGTCCTCGTTGGTGAGGCGCAGGCAGCCGGACGACACGCGCGTACCGATGGTCTGCGGCGCATTTGTGCCGTGGATGCGATAGATGGTGCCGCCGAGATACATGGCGCGGGCGCCGAGCGGAT
>DATEJC010000479.1:0-2280 GCA_035278345.1 Bradyrhizobium sp.
ATCAGGCACGTCGTGATCGTCCCCGAGACGATCGACTTCAGCCCGAGCGCGTTGATCTCCTGGCGGCGCTCCGGCGCCATGGTGCCGAGACCGCCGATCATGATGCCGAGGCTGGCGAAATTGGCAAAGCCGCACATCGCATAAAGCATGATCAGGCGCGAGCGTGGATCGAGCGCATCGGTGCCGAGCTTCGACAGCTCGACATAGGCGATCAGCTCGTTCAGCACGGTCTTGGTGCCCATCAGGCTGCCGGCGGTGACGGCCTGCGGCCAGGGCAGGCCCATCAGCCAGCACACCGGCGCCATGATGATGCCGAGCAGGCGCTGCAGCGAGATCCTGGCGCCGCCGATCTCCGGCAACAGCCCGATGACGGCGTTGGCGAGATAGACCAGCGCGACCAGCACCAGCAGCATGGCAACGATGTTGAGCAACAGCTCGAGCCCTGCCGTGGTGCCCTTGACGACCGCATCCATCGTGCTGGAGGCATGCGCGTCCGGGTTTCCGAGCGCGCCGCCGGTGCGCTTGTCGCTCGTTTCCGGCACCATGATCAGGCTCACCAGGATCGCGGCCGGCGCGCCCAGCACCGAGGCGATGACGAAATGCGCTGCCGAGTCCGGAATCATCGGCGCCAGCAGCGTGGCATAGAGCACCAGCACGGTGCCGGCTATTCCGGCCATGCCGCCGGTCATCACCAGAAACAGCTCAGCGCGGCTGAGCTGCGCCAGATAGGGGCGAATGAACAACGGCGCCTCCACCATGCCGAGAAAGATGTTGGCGGCAGTGGATAGGCCGACAGCGCCGCCGACACCGAGCGTGCGTTCCAGGAGCCAGGCCATGCCGCGCACGATGGGCGGCAATATGCGCCAGTAGAACAGCAGCGTCGTCAGTACGCTCATCACGAGCACGATGGGCAGCGCCTGGAAGGCCAGGATGAAATCCGCGCCGGGCACTTTCAGGTCGAACGGCAGCGTGCCGCCGCCGATATAACCGAACACGAAGGAAGAGCCGGCGCGCGCCGCCGCCGAGATTGCGCCGACGGCGTCGTTGATGGCGCCGAAGGCGCGCGCCACCACCGGCAGCTTCAGCAGCACGACGGCGGTGACGAGCGTGACGGCAAGCCCGATCGCGGCTTGCCGTAGCGACACGGCGCGGCGGTTCTCGCCGCACGCCCATGCGATCGCGAGCAACGCCACCACGCCGAACGCCGATTGCAATTGCAGCATGAATCCCCCGGCACCCCGCGCGATTATGCCAGCGCCACTGCGGCGCGCAATGCCGTGTTGTCCCGGTAGCCGTTGACATCGCTGGCGTGGTCAGCCACGCCTCGGCCATGTCCTCGCTCACGACCGTCGGCGCCCGCGAGTTGCTGAGGGATGCCTCGTTCCTCAATTTCCTGCTGTCGCGAAGCCTGTCCCGCTTCTCCAGCCAGATCGCCGCGGTCGCGATCGGCTGGCAGATCTACGACATCACCGGCAGCGCCTTCGACCTCGGCATGGTCGGACTGGTGCAATTCCTCCCCACGGCGCTACTCGTCTTCGTCGCCGGTCACGCCGCCGACCGCTTCGAGCGCAAGCGGGTGGTGCAGCTCTGTCAGCTCGGGCAGGCGTTGACCGCGGTGTTCCTCGCGGTCAGCACCTATGCGGGCTTTCTCGATGCGGTGCAGATCTACGTCGCGACCTTTGTGATCGGCATCGCCGGCGCGTTCGAAAGCCCGGCGACCGCAGCGCTGCTGCCATTGATTGCCCCGCAAGGTTCGCTGCAGCGGGCGACCGCGGTCTCCAGCGGCGCGGCGCAGGTTGCGACCATCACCGGCCCCGCGATCGGCGGGCTGGCTTACGTCTTTGCGCCCAGCCTGCCGTATCTGGTCATCGTCATCTTCTGGCTCGCGGGCTCGGTGCTGACCGGTTTCCTGCGCCCGGCGCAGCAGGCGATGATCAGCGAGAAGGGCGCCGATGACGATCTCTACGCCGGCGTCCGGTTCATCCGCAACAACCCGGCGATCCTCGGCACCATCTCGCTCGACCTGTTCGCCGTGCTGCTCGGCGGCGTGGTGGCGCTGCTGCCGATCTATGCCCGCGACATCCTGCAGACCGGCCCGCTCGGCCTCGGCATTTTACGCGCAGCGCCTGCGGTCGGCGCGCTGTTCATGACCATCGTGCTGGCGCGCCACACCATCAACCGCCACGTAGGACTGCGCATGTTCCAGGCAGTGATCATCTTTGGCGCGGCAACGGTCGCCTTCGCGCTATCGCAGTGGATGTGGCTGTCCGTGCTGTCGCT
>DATEJC010000480.1:0-5535 GCA_035278345.1 Bradyrhizobium sp.
GGTGCCTGGACCGGGGCAGCGTCGCTGGCTGAGGTGGCCGCCTGGGCGAGGCGGACCGAAACCTGCGCAATCGGCTTCGGCGCTTCAGCGGCGGTGGTGCCGGCAGCAGCGGCTGTGGTGGTCACCGTGGGAATGCCGGCGAGGCTCAGGCTGCGGGTTTCGCCGGCTTGGGCGGAAGCAGAGGCCAGCAGCAGAGCGGAAATCAGGATGAATTTGCGCATGGGAAGTCTCCCTTGTTTGATGAGGTAAGACTAGGGCAGCGGCCCGATCCGTTATGTGATAGGCATCACACAAATCCTGGGGAACTCAAGAATGACAAAAGGCGCCCTCGCCATCCTCGTCCATGGCGGGACGGAAAACTGGTCGCCGGCGCGCTGGAAGGGCCGTTTCGACGACGTCTGCGGCGACCGCCGCGTGCTGCTGCTTCCTGCTGAAGGATTCGACCCGGCCGAGGTGCACTACGCCGCGGTGTGGAAGCCGAAGCCCGGGGAGCTCGCGGGCTTTCCGAACCTGCGCGTGATCTTCAATCTGGGCGCCGGCGTCGATGCGCTGATGGCTGACAAGTCGCTGCCCGATGTGCCGCTGGTGCGCGTCGCCGTTGCCGATCTCACCGATCGCATGGCCGAATATGTCGTGCTGCATGTGCTGATGCATCACCGGCAGGAGCCGTATTTGCGGGAGTCGCAACGCGAGAAGCGGTGGGCGCCGAAATTCCAGCATGCGGCGGGCGCGGTGTCGGTCGGCATCATGGGGCTCGGCACGCTCGGCGCCAATGCCGCCGACATTTTGCGGCGGCTGGGCTTTCGCGTCTCGGGCTGGAGCCGCTCGCCGAAGAAGATCGAAGGGGTCGCGTGCTTTCATGGCACGGACGGTTTCGATGCATTCCTGCGGCAGACGGATATTCTCGTCTGCCTCTTGCCGCTCACCGCCGACACGCGCCACGTCCTCAACCGCGATGTGTTCAAGAAATTGAGCCGCAACGGCCCGCTCGGCGCGCCCGTGCTGATCAATGCCGGCCGCGGCGGGTTGCAGAACGAGACGGACATTCTTGCCTGTCTCGACGACGGCACGCTCGGCGGCGCTTCACTCGATGTGTTCGAGACCGAGCCGTTGCCGTCGGACAGCCGGTTCTGGACCCATCCAAACGTCGTGCTGACGCCGCACAATGCGGCCGACACCGATCCCGACGAGATCTCGAAATACGTCGCAAGGCAGATCGAGCGGTTCGAAGCCGGCGGTGCGCTGGAGAATGTGGTGGATCGCGGACGAGGGTATTAGCTCCGCCGCAACCACACATGCGTCGCGTCAGGCGTCGGCAGGCTTTCAGCAACCGCATAGCCGAGGCGCGGCAGATCGAGCCCGGCCAGGAGATTTTCTCCTGCGCCGAGAACGACCGGCGAGAACGCCAGGTGCAGCTCGTCCAGCAGGCGCGCCTGCAGATATTGCCGGACCACCGAGACGCCGCCGCCGACACGGATGTCCTTGTCGCCTGCGGCAGCGCGCGCCCGCTCGAGCGCAGCTTCGATTCCATCGGTGACAAAGTGGAATGTGGTGCCGCCGGCCATTTCGACCGGCGCGCGCGCATGATGGGTAAGCACGAAGACGGGCGTGTGATAGGGCGGCTCGTCGCCCCACCAGCCCTTCCATGACTCATCCGGCCAGGGGCCGCGCACGGGGCCAAACATGTTGCGCCCCATGATCCAGGCACCGAGATTTTCCATCGAGCGTTCTGCGAGCTGGTTGCCTATGCCGGTGTCGCCGCCCTCTCGCCCCGTCATCTTGTGAAAGTAGCGGGTCTTGAGCATCCACGCCGGCAACACCATGCCGCCGACGCCGAAGGGATTGTCGATGCTCTGATTGAGAGCTGCGCCGTAGCCGTCCAGCGATACCGAGAATGCCGCCGCCTTCAGTTTACCCATGATGTCGCCTTCATTTTTCGTCGTCGTGACGATGCAAAGGACGACGCCAAGCGCCGCCGGCCGACATGTGATGAAAGATTTTTTCCGCGCTAGCGGCGTACGCCGCCGCCGATGGCGAGCGGCGTCTGGCCGGGCAGCAGCGGCGAATTGATGTCGCTGTCGACTGCGCCCGATGATTGCTGGCTGAAGCCGGCGCCGAGCGAGAGGCTGAGATTCGACGTCGGCCGGAATTCAATGCCGGCGTTGGCGCTGAAGGCGCCAGGCGCCGTCGCGGACCGGTCGAAGGCCGCAAACGCGCCGCTGGCGCTGGTGCCGAGGCCGGTGTTGTATTTCAGCGTGTCGAAGCCGGTGTAGATCGACACCGGCGAATTCTTGAAATTGTAGCCGAACTGAACGCCCTCGGCGGAGAGCGAGCTGAAATTGCCGAAGGCTGCCGCCCGGTTGAAGCCGCTCATGGCGAAGCTGCTTTGTGTATTGGCGATAAACCAGCCGTTCGGGAAGTCGGTGCGGGAACCGCCTTGCGCGTCACCGCTGGAACCTTCGAGTCTGCCGCCAAAACCGAACGACGAACTCGGCAGCCAATACTGCACGGGCGCGGCCTGGGCGTGGGCGGTGCGCCCGCCGAGACAGAGTGCGGCGAATGCGACGACGAGACCGAGTTTGCTTGCGAAACTGAACATCGGCGCCAGTTTACGCTGGCGCGATCAAGAATGCCAGCGCGGCTCGATCGAGTGTTGCTCACCTGATCTTGATTTCGCCCCGATGTCTTACACAGGCACCAGAAAATTTCGCGCTAGCCCGGCTTTCCGCACATCACATCCAGCGCGCCCTTGACGATGGCGTCGAGCTCGGCGCGCGGCACCCGGGCGCGGGCACGAACGGCAATCGTGTGCAGCGTGGCGGAAGCAAGATGCGACAGCACCTGCGGATCGGCGGAAGCCGCAAGCTCGCCGCGCTCCTGCGCGCGCTTGAAGATGCGCGCAAAGAAGCGGTCGGTCTCGACGAGGCCCGTGGTCACGAGATTGCGAATGGCAGGATCGAACACCGCTTCCGAGGTCGCCGTCATCACGGTGAAGCAGCCGCGCGGGCCGTCCTTGCCCGACAGATACATGTCGAGCGCGATGGCATAGATTCGCTCCAGCATTTCCCGCATCGGCAGGTCGGCGGCGAACGCCTCGCTGATGCGCTGGCGTGCGCGGTCGCGGTAGGCCTCATAGGACTTTATGTAGAGCTCGCGCTTGTCGCCGAAGGCGCCATAAAGGCTCGGCCGGTTCATGCCGGTTGCCGCCGAGAGATCGTCGAGCGAGGTGCCGGCGAATCCCTCCTTCCAGAACACATCGAGCGCGCGCGCCAGCGCCACCTCGGGCTGGTAGGCGCGCGGCCGGCCGCGCCGCTTCGGTTCCGCGGGGCTCGCAAGCGGTTGCGCTGCCTCGGTCTTTTTCGGCTTGGGCCGGGCGTGCGGCGCCGACGGATTTCTTTTTTGTACCATCTTGTAAAATAATCCTTGACGCCGCATAATTTATGCGGAACGGTACATAAATCAAGCTTGATCCTGCGCCCAGTTCGAAACCGCCCGATAGATCAGAGGGAGATTCCAACCATGGACCTTTATTTCTCGCCGCTCGCCTGCTCGATGGCAACCAGGATCGCGCTGTATGAGGCCGGCCACCAGGCCAACTTCATCGAGGTCGATCCCAAGACCAAGACGGTGCTGAAGGACAATTCCGACTTTTACGCCATCAACGCGCTTGGCCTCGTGCCGGTCGTGCGCACCGACGACGGCGCGATCCTGACCGAGAACGCCGCGATCCTGCAGCACGTCGCCGAGAAGCTGGCCGATTCCGGAATCGGCGCCAGGCCCGGAATCGAGCGAAGCCGGCTGCAGCAATGGCTCTGCTTCATCGGCACCGAATTGCACAAGGGCCTGTTCACGCCGCTGCTCGGCAAGAACGTGCCGGCCGAGGTGAAATCGTACACGCTGGAGAAATATCTCTCGCGGCTCGACTATCTCGACAAGCACCTCGAGGGCCGGCAATTCCTGCTCGACCATTTCAGCGTGGCGGACGCGTATCTCACCACCGTGCTGAACTGGAGCATCGCAACGCCCATGATCGACTTCTCGAAATATCCCGCGGTGAAGGATTATCTGGAGCGGATGAAGAGGCGTCCGGCGGTGGCAAGGGCGCTCGCCGAGGAGTTCGAGCTCTACAAGGCAGAAATGGCGCGCCACAAGGCGGCGGCGTAACGATACTGTCGTCCCGGCGTTCGCCGGGACGACACCCTTTCCTGAGCAGGCTTCGCTGCCCCTACTTCCTGTTCTCCTCGCAGAACTTCAGCGCCGCCAGCATCTCGGCGGCACGGGGCGTGTCGGGCCTCGTTTTCACTTAGGAACGATATTGCTTTCTCCGAACAGTTTGAAAATGCGATCGGCGACGAAGTGCTGCCCCTCGGGATTCCAGTGGCCGCCGACCTTGTCGCTCTTGTAGAAGGCGGCGCCCTCGAGCGACACGAAGGGAATCCCGCTGCGCTTCAGGTATTGGGCGAGAGCCTCGTCCCGGTGCTGAATCCCGACCAGGAATTTCGCGCCGTTGCCCTCGACGAATTCGCGGATGGCGCCGATCAGCTTCTCGGTCGGGTCGGGGAAGAAGCGGACCGGATGGACGGCCTTCACGTAGGCCATCACCCCGAGGCGCGCCAGCCAGATGTTGCGCACCCACCAGACGTCCCTGAAATATTGCTGACGGGAGAGGGGAACGGGCTGGGCGTGCAGCTCGAGCCGGCCGTCCGCGGTCACGGTGAAGTATGGCTTCTGATAGTCCTCGTAGCGGACGTTGGTGCTGTTATCGAGCCGGTCGTTGTCGGAGCAGAAGATCAACATGACGACCGAAGGCTTTACCTGCGGCCACAACCGCCGCAGCATCAGATATTCCTGGTCGTTGCCGAAACCGGAAACGCCGGCTGCCAGAATCCTGTAGTTCGGCAGCTTCGGCTTGAGCAGGTCGGAGAAGCGCTCCTCCGCTTCCGAATCCAGTCCCCACACAAAGGAATCGCCGAGGAACACGATGACCGGCTTGCCGTCGGCGACAAATTCCTCGTCGCGCAGGCCGAGACTGTTGTGCCGGACATGAATGGAACGATAGTTGGTGACCGTGGAGGTGGAGCTGGGCATCGGAGCCCAGCCGAGTTCGGCGTCATACTGGTAACCGAGCGATCGCTCGGTGCTGTCCTGGCGCAGCTCGCGGAAATCGCAGATGCGCAGAAAACCTTCCAGCGCAAGCAGCGTGAGCAAGGCCATGCCAAGCGTCACGCCGGCTGACCCCAGACTGCGGTGCAGCCTCGCCCGGGTTAATTCCTGCATGATCTGAAAACGCGCCAGGAAAGCAACGAAGGAAAAACTCCAATCGATAAGACCACATCAGGCTGCGCCTGTTCAAGCGCGGCATGCGGCGCTCCTCGCCATATTCAGCGCCGCCAGCCGATCGTCATTCCAGATCGGCCTTCATCAGAACGCGCAACGCTTTCGGGATCGGCTGCGCCTTGCCGTCGCAGATGAAGGCGACGCGCACCTGCGCTTTCACCAGCACGTCATCGCCGCGTCGCACTTCCTGCGCCAGCG
>DATEJC010000481.1:0-2532 GCA_035278345.1 Bradyrhizobium sp.
CATCGATTCGTGGGTGAAAACGGACATTTTCGGCTCCTATATCTAATCGGTTGGCGCTAATATCTGCTTGCTTTGGCACTGCCGCAAACGACACTTTGTACCGTTTCGGATGATATAAACTCATGAATTGGACTGGCAACAGATGGCAGCACGGCTACCCTCGCTGAATGGGCTGCGGGCCTTCGAAGCTGCGGCGCGGCATATGAGTTTCACGCTCGCCGCCTCCGAGCTGAATGTGACGCAGACCGCCATCAGCCATCAGATCCGCCGGCTCGAGGAAGAGCTCGGTGTCCGCCTGTTCATCCGGCAGAACCGCGCGCTGTCGCTGACGCCGGAGGCAAAGGAATATCTGCCGGGCATCCGTGCGGCGTTCAACGACCTCCGCCTCGCGACCGACCGTCTGCTGCGCAAGGACGACGGCAACGTGCTGACAGTCTCGACGCTGGCCTCGCTTGCCGCAAAGTGGCTGCTGCCGCGCATCTCCGATTTCCAGGAAAAACATCCCGGCATCGACGTGCGCATCACCACCTCGACCGCGCTGGTCGATTTCAAGCGCGACGGCGTCGATGCGGCGATCCGGTATGGCCGCGGCCAATGGCCGGGCCTGCGCGCCGACTGGCTGATGGCCGACAAGATGTTTCCGGTCTGCAGCCCCGCATTGCTGAAAGGCAAGAAGCCGCTGAAGAAGCCGGAAGACCTTGCCGACCACGTGCTGCTGCATTCCAGCGCCGGCAATGACGACGACTGGCGGCTGTGGCTGACCGCCGCGGGGCTGCCGACCGATCTCTCCAGGCAGCCCGGCGTCACCTTCGATCTGGTGTTCATGACCGTTCAGGCAGCCATCGATGGGCTCGGCGTCGCGATGGGCCGCACGTCCTATGTGCAGGACGACATCGCCAAGGGCCGGCTGGTTGTGCCCTTCGAAATCCACTTGCCGGTCGATGCCGGCTTCTACCTGGTGTCGCCGGAAATCAAGGCCGACTCGCCGAAGCTTTCGTCGTTCCGCAATTGGCTGAGCGAGGTGGTCAAGGCGAAGCCGGAGCCCTTGAGCGAAGCGACGCTGCCCATGCGGCGGCGGCAGTTGTGATAGCCGCACAAAGTTGGCAAACAAGCCTTGATGGTGGACCTCTCCCGCAAATTCGACGTGCTGGTAATCGGCGGCGGCAATGCCGCGTTGTGCGCTGCAATCAGCGCCCGCCGCGCCGGCGCCTCCGTGCTGGTGCTGGAAGGCGCGCCAAAATTCTATCGCGGCGGCAATACCCGCCACACCCGCAACATGCGCTGCGCCCATGACGCGGCGACGGAAATCTTGACCGGCCCCTATACCGAGCAGGAATTCTGGGACGATCTCTTGCGCATCACCGGCGGCCAAACCGACGAAGAGCTGGCCAGGTTCATGATCGCCGAGTCCAAGGATATCTTGAACTGGATCGTCGAGCAGGGTGTGCGCTGGCAGCCGTCGCTCGGCGGCACGCTCAGTCTCGGCCGCACCAATTCCTTCTTCCTCGGCGGCGGCCGCGCCATGCTGAACGCGCTGTACCTGACCGCGGAAAAGCTTGGCGTCGAGATGCTCTACGATGCCGAGGTGACCGACCTTCGGATCGAGGACGGCATGTTCCTGTCGGCCAAGCTGAAGCAGCCGATGAACGGCGCGAGCGATATCCGCGCCTCCGCTTTGGTTGCGGCCGCCGGCGGGTTTGAAGCCAACATCGAATGGCTCAAAGAGTACTGGGGCGAGGCTGCCGACAATTTCCTCATTCGCGGCACGCCCTATAACCGCGGCTCCATCCTGAAAATGCTGCTCGCCAAGGGCGTGCAGGAGGTCGGCGATCCCACGCAATGCCATGCGGTGGCAATCGACGCCCGTGCGCCGAAATTCGACGGCGGCATCATCACGCGCCATGATTCCGTGGTGTTCGGCATTGTCGTCAACAAGCATGCCCAGCGCTTCTATGACGAAGGCGAGGACATCTGGCCCAAGCGCTACGCGATCTGGGGCCGGCTGGTCGCGGCGCAACCCGACCAGATCGCCTACATCGTGTTCGACGCCAGCGTGCGCCACAGCTTCATGCCGACGCTGTTCCCGCCGATCGAGGGCGCTAGCCTTGCGGAGCTAGCTACAAAGCTCACGCTCGATCCGGCCGCGCTGGAAAAGACCATTGCGGACTTCAATGCCGCGGTACGACCCGGCACCTTCGACCACACCATCCTCGACGATTGCCGCACCGAAGGGTTGAGCCCGCCGAAGACGCATTGGGCGCGCAAGATCGAGACCGCACCCTATTACGCCTATCCGGTGCGGCCCGGCATCACCTTCACCTATCTCGGCACCCGCGTGAATCGCGAGGCGCGGATGCTGATGAAGAACGGCAAGCCCTCCGCCAACATGTTCGCGGCCGGCGAGATCATGGCCGGCAATGTCCTGGGCAAGGGCTATGCGGCCGGCATCGGCATGACCATCGGCAGCGTGTTCGGCCGCGTCGCCGGACGGGAAGCGGCGAAGAATGCGAAGAACTGAGACGCTGCGCTCTT